>QOOZ01000042.1 GCA_003331195.1 Puniceicoccaceae bacterium
GGGCAAGTTCATCACGAACCCTATCCTCTTCAGCAGGTAAATCTCGAGTGTTATTCAAAGCGACTCTTTGCCCTCAACGGACTGTCGAAACCTGGTAATTCGCCAGTTTCCCTCCTAGCTTCGGCTGGAGTTGATATACAAATATCCCCAATGATAGGAGTCGATTAGTAGTTTTTCCGCAGCACCTTTGATCGGCAACTTGTTCCTTGTAAGCTAGCTAGAGAAAGCTTCTTACAATGATAGAAGCTTTTGTGCATCTATATCCATACTTTCTATGGCTTTTTATATAATTTAATGGTGCATTAATGTTCGAGGATCTCAACTTCATAACCGTCTGGATCTGTAATGAAGGCCATTTTCTTACCTTCTACAAATCTCTCGCGCCAGTTGCTTGGCCATAGGTCGATTGGTAAATCGAGGCCCTCTAGCATTTCGCAGTAGGCGAAAATATCATCGACGCGAATACAGGTGTGCACCAAGTCCTCAGATACTTTGAGTTCGTAATCTGGAGAATGGGTAAGCTCCAATTTATGGGCGCTTCCTGGGATTTGAAGGTGCGCTAGTTGGTTTCCACTTGGAGATTTTTCCGTACGCTTGAGAACCTGAAAGCCACATGTCTTATAATACCAGTCGATAGACTCCTCAAGGTTGGATACCCGAATACGGGTGTGATCAAAGGTGACAGCCATAGTTTTAGTCAAAAATTTGTGATTTAAGCAGCGGTTGTTATGTCAAAAACCAATGCATACTGTTTCACATGTAATAAGTTTCAATAACAACTCTCAATTTTTAGCTAAAAAGCTATTCATTGCTTTTCTCACAAACTTCTCACGACGGCCTTTGCGACTCCCTGCACGGTCAGTTCGTTGATCGGGTAAAGTTCGGGATAAAACTTATTTTCCGCTTTAAGGTAGGGTGGTTCGTTGCCTTTTTTCATGTAGCGCTTAAGCGTGGTCTCGCCGTCGATGAGGGCGGCCACGATGTCGCCATCGTGAGGGTCACGGGGCTCAATCACGACCATGTCTCCTTCATAAATTTCAGCGTCGACCATACTATCACCACGCACCTGAAGTGCGAAGCTGCGGCGCCGACTAGAGTAACCTGCACTGGCAATATCTACCTGAAGGCGCCCAATCTCGCCAGCGGCTTCAACGCGATCTGGATAACCCGCAGCAATATCTCCCATCACTGGGATGTCGACGACTTCAGTGGCATCTTCAGGAATCTCATTCATCTCTGGCGCGTCAGGCCGGTTGATGCGAAAAGTACGGGCTTGGCCAGGAATCCGCTCAATCACTTCTTTACGCTCTAGCGCACGGAGGTGACCCATCACAGCATTCGTGCTTTTAAAGTTAAACCTTTCTTGGATTTCTCGAATGCTAGGCCAGTAGCCGTTTCTCCATTCGTAGTGCTCAATAAAAGTAAGGATTTCTTGTTGGCGCGTAGTCAGATCTTTCATAGTGTTCACTTGTTTAGGTGAACAAGTGTCCATTGTCAAGACGAAGCCGCGATTTTTAGTAATGGAATGTGACAGTAATCCATAGATTTCAATGGGGACGCACTCACTCAGAACCTATGCCTTTTACCAATCGCATACTGTCTTGACCCTCTGCGTCGCCATTAGAAAGAACAGAATACTATTATTCTTCGTAGATTGTGCCTTCTCTTCTTTGGGAATTACCTTGTCAGAGTTGTTAGATGTTATAACTAAATTGAGCATGAGGATTTGTTGTATAGGTGCAGGATACGTGGGTGGACCCACCATGTCCATGATTGCCCACAAGTGTAAAGACCACACCGTTACAGTGGTGGACATTAATCAAGCACGCATCGACGCATGGAATTCCGATAAGCTCCCCGTATTCGAACCCGGTCTCAATGATATCGTGCAAGGGGCCCGTGGCAAAAACCTCTTCTTCTCTGCCGACATTGACACCGCTATTCGCGAAGCGGAGATGATCTTCCTCAGTGTCAATACACCAACCAAGACCTACGGCGTCGGAGCAGGCCGTGCTGCCGACCTTCGCTATATTGAAAAGTGTGCACGCAAGATAGCAGAAGTCGCTGAAGACGATAAGATTGTGGTCGAAAAGTCTACCTTACCCGTGCGCACTGCAGAGTCAGTCAAGAGAATCCTCGATTCGAATTCTAAGGGGCGCAAATTCCAGATTCTTTCGAATCCGGAGTTTCTAGCTGAAGGCACCGCGATGGAGGATCTCGAAGCACCCGACCGCGTGCTCATTGGTGGCGCCCAAACTGCTGAGGGTAAAGCCGCTATTCAAAAACTAGTCGACATCTATGTGACATGGGTTCCCCGAGACCGCATTCTCACGACAAACCTTTGGTCTTCCGAACTCTCCAAGCTAGTTGCAAACGCGTTCCTTGCCCAACGCATTTCTTCAATCAACGCGGTCTCTGCGCTTTGTGAGGCGACCGAGGCCGACGTCGACGAAGTCGCTCATGCCATCGGCACTGATAGCCGGATCGGTCCTAAGTTCCTCAAAGCCTCCGTTGGTTTCGGGGGTTCCTGCTTTCAGAAGGACATCTTTAATCTCGTCTATCTATGTGAACACTTTGGCCTGCCCGAAGTCGCCGCCTACTGGAACAGTGTGATCGAAATGAACGACTACCAGAAGCAGCGTTTTAGTCGCCGAGTCATCTCTTCGATGTTTAACACAGTCTCGGATAAGAAGATCGCCGTTCTAGGCTTCGCCTTCAAAAAGGATACCAATGATACGCGCGAATCCGCCGCCATCTATATTTGCAAAGACCTCATTGAAGAGCTGGCTAACATCGCGATTTATGACCCTAAGGTGGAAATTGCTCAGATTCAGAAAGATCTCGGTATCTCCGCTGACAACGAGCTCGTCAGTTATTGCGAAAGCGCTTATGAAGCAACCAAAGACGCGCACGCCATTCTCATTCTGACCGATTGGGATGAGTTCGTGGCCCTCGACTTCAAAAAGATCTACGACGAGATGCACCAACCCGCCTTCCTCTTTGATGGACGCAATTTACTCGACCTTGAGGCTCTCCGTGAGATTGGCTTCGAAGCCAGTGGTGTCGGTAAAGGGTAGTCTAGCTGGCAAGACTTTGTTGTGTGCTAGGCATTCGCATTCGATTGGCTGAGCCTTTACTAAAACCTTAAGGCTTATGCCCCACGAATTACCGGTTGCCAGGCGTCAAAACGCACTGTTTTCTATGTGGTTTACTTATTAAAACACCCACTAAGAAAGTTTATGATTATTAAGCCACGCATCCGAGGATTTGTCTGTATCACAGCGCACCCAAAGGGTTGCGCAGCCAAAGTTCGCCAAGAAATTGAGGTCGCTCAAGCGGCCAAAAAGGAGGGCGGCACAAAGAAAGTCCTCGTGCTCGGTAGCTCTACTGGATACGGCCTTTCTAGCCGGATCGCCACTGCTTTTAGCCATAATGCCGCCACCCTCGGCGTCTTTTTCGAGCGCCCCTCGATGAAAGGTAAGCCCGCCAGCGCAGGTTGGTATAATTCTGTTGCTTTCGAGCAGGCAGCACACAAAGCAGGGCTTTACGCCAAAAGTATTAACGGCGACGCCTTTTCCGACGAGATCAAGGCGCAAACAATCGAAACAATTAAAGCCGACCTCGGCCAAGTCGATCTTGTTGTCTATAGTCTCGCATCTCCTCGGCGCACAGATCCCAAAACCGGCGAGACCTACAAATCTGTTCTCAAACCTATCGGTGAATCTTTTACTAATCGGACCTTAGACACCGATAAGGATCTCGTTACCGAAGTGACTATCGAGCCTGCTGAAGGTGACGACGTAGCAGACACTGTAAACGTTATGGGCGGCCAAGACTGGGAGCTCTGGATGGACGCGCTCGACGAAGCCGGCGTCCTCGCACCCAGCGCCAAAAGCGTGGCATATTCCTACATCGGCCCCGAGATCACTTGGCCCGTTTACACCAACGGCACCATCGGCCAAGCCAAGAAGGACGTCGAGCGCGCTGCTGCCGCGATTACTGAAAAGCACGACTGCGCCGCTTACGTCGCAGTGAACAAGGCCGTCGTCACTCAAGCCAGCTCAGCCATCCCCGTGGTACCTCTCTACATTTCCATCCTCATCAAAGTAATGAAAGCCAAAGGCACGCACGAAGATTGCATCGAGCAAATGGTGCGCCTCTTCAACGACCGTCTCTACAGCGACGATCTCCAGCTAGACAGCGCAGGCCGCATTCGCGTCGACGACTGGGAGATGGAGTCCGACGTGCAGCAAGCCGTTGCCGACATTTGGCCAAACATTAGCACTGAGACTCTCTGCGACCAGTCCGACTACGCAGGCTACCAAAAAAATTTCCTCAATCTATTTGGCTTTGAACTCCCTGGCGTCGATTACGAAGAAGATGTTGAAGTCGAACTCGACCTACCCAGCGCTGGTCAGGGCATAGGCTCTCGCTAATCGGCTTTCTCAAGGTTCTATTCACGTGTAAACAGGATGAATATTGACAAGAAAGTGATATTTTATTCAACTCATACACCTATCTAGACGTCGATATTTTAAATAAAAAGTGAGACCATCTCCAAAAAAGTATGCAACAGCCGTATGCTTATCGGGTGTATTTGGACTTCTTGGAATTCATCATTTCTATCTAGGAAGATGGATTCATGGTTTCATTGATTTTTTGATGACCATCGTTGGCTTTATTCTCATAGCCGCTGGACTAGATTTACCTGGCATCACAATCCTGTGTATAGATGTGATTCATACTTTTGTAGTAACTATTTTGCTCCTGGTTGGAGCATACAAGGACGGGAATGGAGACCTTGTCACCTACCCCGGACAAAACCTAAAATAAATAAAACATATGGAAAAAAGTGAAAAAGGATTCGTGCCAACGTTGTTACTCTGCTTCTTCCTTGGAGGTTTAGGAGTTCATCGCTTCTATGCTGGTAAAGTCGGGACTGGGATACTGATGCTGTTAACACTTGGTGGCTTAGGTATCTGGGCTATCATTGACTTCGTTATAATTGCCTGCGGCTCTTTTAAGGACGCAAAAGGCTTACCTATTAAAAACTAATTCAGAAATTTTACCGAGTGACGTTTATCACAACTGTGTTAAACGTCACTCGCTTGCTTTTTTGCGAGAGAAATGATGGGCATCGACGATTGATCGGTTTAGTAAATAGGAAACTCAAATTGGGCAGATACAACACCATTAGTCTCTTAATCTAATCCAAGCAGGTCGGTATATTAAGTCTGTGCGTTCTTACAGAAACGGGGTTATGATTTTGAGATAGGCTTATTGACCCTTCTCAAACCACTTCGTATCACCCTGCGTCCATCCCTCTCCGAGACTTAACTGCAGATGTCGACCGAAATGGGTAGCCTTTGATGTTTCGGCGAGTTCATCGCTGATCACATAGAGAGCACGTTTGGCGCGGGTCAGTGCTACATAGGCGCTGCACAACTCGTTTGTTCTAGATTCGGCGTTGAGGCGCTCCCTTTGTTGGCGGAGGACGGGGTCGGCTTCGGCGATACCTTTTCTGGGAAGTAACATGCCCCATTGTGGGTCTTTTTCGTCGGGGCCCAATATGAGTTCGTCAGCGGTGCGAATAGGCGAGGTTTTGTCGAGTCCACTGACGATGACCATGTCAAAGCCGAGGCCCTTGGCTTGGTGTATCGTCATGATACGTATGGCCTCGGTCGCTTCGGCCTCCTGTACTTCGGTGCTTTCTACGGAAGCGATGAAAGCGTCTATACCCTCGCTAGTAGTTTTTGCGGTATCAAACTTTTCCGCGACTGCGAGGATTGCTTCGGATCGATTTTGCAGGAAAGACTCGTCAGCGTGAGATTTTTTGGAAGTGGGGATACTCGTCACGTCATTGACTGCTGCGACAGATGAGCTTGGGCTTGTAATTTCACTAGCTTTATTGAATCCGGCTAGTTCAATCCAAGCTTGTAGGGTCTTGGCATAGCCGCATTCAGCGATGGATTGTAAAGTCTGCTTACGAAAATTCTCAAGGTCTTCCAGTCCCCATGCAGAGGCGCAGGGTAGACCACGTGCAATCCCTGCAGAGAGGCTATCGCTGGGATGAGCGACTGCGCGTAGAGCAGCTAGAACAGCAGTACCAAAGGGATTGTCGGTGCAAGGGTTCGACTTACCTTCGAGTACAACAGCAAGGCCGGACGATTGCAAATAAGCAGCGAGTTCAGCGGCGTCTTTATTCTGCCGCAATAGCACGGCACATTCGATACCGCGAGCGAGCGGATCGACTTCTTGAATAATCCGACGCACCTCGCCATATTGTGGTGATACATCCTCTTCAGGGTTTTCAGAAACAGCGAAAAATGTGGCATAACCAGAGTTATTGCTGATCGCTTCGGCTACTTCATGCTTATTCCATCCAGCTTCCCAGCGAGCCAGTGTCGCTTCTGGAAGTTTAAGAGTTTCAGCGATCGAGTCCATTGAACCAAAGACGCTATTGACCATTTTAATCACCGGTTCGGTTGAGCGCCATGAGTTAGTTAGGGCTTTGCCTTCCTTGATGTTTTCATAGTAATCGAAAATTTCGCGAAAGAGCTCGGCGTCGCCTCCGCGCCAACCGTAGATCGCTTGCTTTGTATCGCCAACATAAAAGAGGGAGCGCTCTGCATCGTCATCCATCAAAACTTCATCGATAAAGGTGCGAAGGATTGTCCATTGCACGCGGCTGGTATCTTGAAACTCGTCGAGTAACCAGTGGTCGAAGTTCTGATCGATTCGGTAGGCGACTTGGCTACGCCAGTTCAAAGCATCTGCTTGGTCGACCTCGGACGCTCGTTCGGCAAGTAGAGTCGTGATATCGGCAAAGCTTATCAGTCCGGTATTACGGATTAGCTTGGCGTAGATGCCTTCGTATTGCTCCACAAAAACGTAGAGCCCTTTGGCGCGCTCAAGAATCTGATGGAGGGCATCTGCGAAGAGCGTGTCAGCGAGAATTTTCCTACTCGAGCGTAGTCTTGGTGTTAGTTCGACCCATCCATCAGCTTTCTTCAAGGCGAAGCGAATGTGGTTGTTCTTCGGCTCACTGCTCAGCTTTTGTTCAACGAATTTCTGTATTTCTCTACTCCAAACTTGGCCCGGTTCTAGCTTTCGCATGGCTTCTAATCCAGCTTCCAAATTTGCGAGAGCTTCTGCAGATAGATCTGGGTTTGATAAGCTTACTTCGTGATTAAAATCATCAATGGCTACACCAATTTCAGCAGCAGCTTGAAACGGGGGGGGGTGTTTATTCCAAATGGCAGCGCTGTCGCCCCAAGTGCAGCCTTCGGGTGTTTTAAGGTATTGTTGGTGGAGCGTATCAATCTGATCTAACAACATTCCAAAGACATTTCGCTCACCGCGTTTACGGCTAATTTGATGGCATTGCTCAATCATGGAGGTAAGTCCTTGATCTCCCTTCGCTCCTAGTGCAAAACTCATGGCTAGGGCACGTTCGCGAGCACTTGCTAAGCTTGCTCTATCAGCGATGGCAAACTCTTCGGGCAGCCCAGACTCGAGAGGAAACTGTCGTGCGATCCGGGCGAAGAAGCTGTCAATGGTACTCAGGCCTAATCGACCGAAATGGCCAATAATATGGCGCAGTAATTCGCAGCAGTCGGCAGAAGAGAGTTCGGGCCTATCGCTTGCCTTAGCTAAGGCCGCCAACTTCTTTCTATCGATTGCAGCTTCGGCTAGTCGAACGAGTAACTCATCGAGAAATTCGCCCGCTGATTTACGAGTGAAAGTTAGTGCTGCGATTCGATCCATGCTGACACCAGCGAGGAGCAAACGAATGATGCGCGTGGTCAGGGCAAATGTTTTCCCACTGCCGGCATTGGCGAGGAGCATTTCGTGGTTGAAAGTAGGTGGTCGGTTCAAGACTGGCCTCCTTTTAATTTTACGATGGTCTCGGGATCGATACAATGCTCGGGCGAACCGTTGACGAAGAGTGGCGAGAAAGGATCATCCCATGATCCCCGAAAAGCTTGCGGAGGCCAAAAATGACCCTTAGCAATATTTTGCGTGATCGCTTCGGCGCAATCGATCGCTTCTAGGTAAAGTTCTTCACTTAATTCATCAAATGGGTAGATGCCGCTCTCGTTTGGATCGGATGGTAACACAAAATAGGCCATTTCAGGGGGATGTTCGGCACACTGTTTAGGATACCAGTGTTCAAGGATCTTGCGATAGAGCGGCAGTTGAAGATTCTTCCATGTCTTGCTGGCAATCCCTCGACTGGTCGGCACTTCGACTTGTGCGGCTAACATCCAGTTGTGAGAAGCGGGAGCGAAGTGAGTCTCAGCGGGCTTTTTCACGGAGCTAAAAGTTTTATAGTCGATTACCCGAAGTGCACCTGTAAGCGCGTTTTGTTCGATGCGGTCGATAGTACCAGTAAGCTGCAGCGAACCGAAAGAGAGTGGGGTATCGCTATCGACTTCGAGCTTACGCTCCACACCGTGTATGATCCAGCCCTCGGCAAAGCACTTTACTTGTATACGGGCAAATGCATGGAGCCGGGCGACGGCACTGGCTAGTTGGACCTGCACGGCGGGCATCGGGTTTGCGCCGAATTGCAAGAGCGCTTCTTGCTTTAAAAGCTGTTGCACTCGTTGGCGAATAGTCGACTCGTCAAGATCCAGCATAGCCTTACCGGTGGGGATGATCTCGCGGCCGAAATTTTCTAGGGTATTGTGTATCAAGTTTCCAAATACGGCGGCGTCCATTTCATAGGTAGCTTTCGGAGCGTTTTTATATTTGAGCACTTTTTCAAGGCAGAAGCGAAAGGGGCAAGCGAGATAGGACTCAAACTGAGTGGGGCTTATCTTAGTGACAGGTGGTATCTCATCGGGTAGCTGCCATCGCCACTCGGTTTGACGGCGCGGGCGGCTGCGAGACGATGCACTGGACTGAGTCAGGTGTTGGACACGTGAGGGTAGTTCCTCTAGTTTAGTGCGAAAAAGGAGGCGCGAGGGCTTATTGGGATCCCCATCTTGATTAAATTTGCTGAAAGAGAGGTGGACGTCATCGGCCGAGCGGTTGGCGAGCAAAGCATCGAGCAGATAGGCATCGCGCGCGAGACGTTGCTCGTTGTGACTGAGGCGGAGTTCGGGGCAGATGGAGTCAGGAAGAAAGGGATCGCCATCGAGCGATTGCGGAAGCTGCCCTTCTGTTAAGCCGCAAAGCACGATCTTCGCTTCGGGTAACCAAGGGGCTTCGAGCCAGCCGTTGAGAGTAATTACCTCATCGATAGCAGGCTCCTGTAATTGTTCACTTTTAATGGCTTGAGTGAAAATCTGCACGGGTAGCTTACTCCCAGTTCCTCGCCCAGACCAGTCCATGAGAGCCGCTGAGTTTTCTAGCTTGCGACCAATTTCTAAGACACGTTTTGCGGACTTTGGGCGCATGGATTCATTCGGAAAAGCCGACTCGATCATTTCGAGTGCGCTGACGCCGAGTCGTGCGCGAACGGAACCGAGTAAGCGGCGAGTTTTTTCACGCATTCGGCTTTGTTCAGTGGGCGCAGTTTTAGTGACTACTGGTGAGGCCTGCCAGGCAGCTTCGAGAGTGGCCGCAATGGTCTTACCGAGTAAATGATCAATGGCGATAAGCGCATCACTTTGTGATAGAGCATGCTCTGTGTCGATCGCGCGGCAGAATGCGGGCAGCTCAAGTAAATGACGCAAGCAGCGTAGGTCTTTTCCCTTGCGAAAGTCTTCCCAGCCGATTGCCATCTTGGAAGCTTCGCAGTCGATCAGACGTTCGCCCTCAGGCAGGTAGGGTTTATGACCTCGAGTGAGTATTTCGCTGGCTAGGAGTGAATGGATTTTTGGGTCAACCGCGACTAGCTTAGCTTTGTTTTGAATGCATAGCTGAACGGCACTGCGGGCTTCATCATGGGAGGATGGGTTAACGTAGATTTGCTCTTTGGTCAGGTCAATCTGGTGTTGTTTCCAGTTTTCTGTAATAGGGCGACCCCAGTCATCAAAACTGCTTTCGGATACATTGCGCGGGTTCCAGATTAGTACGTCAACACTTGCACCATGTTTTTCAATTTGTTCGGCATACAATTGGAAGGCGCAAGGCAGGTCAGGCACACCCGCTATAACGATACGGGAAGGGGGAGTCGTCGGCTCTTTGATTTGATCGAGTCGCAGATCGTTGGGGTCACGCAGACCCCAACTAGCCAGACAATTGATGTAGTTTTCATAAAGCGCGGCAATGGCTGACCACCGACCTTGGTCAGAGCTGCCACTTGCTTGCTCGGGCAAATGAAAAGTAGCAGGAGAAAGACCGGCTTCAGTCAGTCGATCGCAGAGTCCGTTAAAGTTGCGGCCTGCTTTGAGCAATTCCGCGGTGCTCTGAGGGCTTTCCTTCCAGAAGAGTATACTTAATTTAGAATTTGGCAGATTACGTATGGCATTTGCCCAAGCTAGGCAGCGTTCAATGGCCGTAGCGACATCTTCGCGCTGTGGCAAAAGCGCTTGCATCGCTTGAGCAACAACAAGTGTCTGTAGTTTAGGTTTATCAAGACAATCAACGATGCGACGCGCGGCACCCGAGGTTGGCGTGATTAAAAGCACACCTGCCTCCACCGCATCCGATAGAAATTGAGCCACTTGCAGGCTTAATGTATCGGCTGAAGTAAGGTGGTGGAGTTTGGGCACTATAGCTTAGTTAGCTTGAGTTAGCTCAGATACTACATCCGTTGGTTTTTGCTAGGCTTTCAACGCTTGATCAAGGTCAGCTAAGAGGTCTTCGATATCCTCAATACCGACGGAGAGTCGGACAAAGTCGGGCGTTACACCAGCAGCTAATTGATCGGTTTCATCTAGTTGAGAGTGTGTAGTGGTGGCTGGATGAATCGCCAAGGATTTAGCATCGCCGATATTGGCGAGGTGACTGAAAAGCTGGAGCTTGTCGATGAACTTACTACCTCCTTCGAGACCGCCTTTGACCCCAAAACCTACAAGTGCGCCGTATTTATCTGTGTCAAAATATTGCCTTGCGGATGCGTGGTGTGCGTTGCTTTTTAGGCCTGGGTAGTTTACCCAAGTCACTGAATCGTGCGCTTCGAGAAAATTAGCAACCTTGTGTGCGTTTTCACAATGGCGCTCCATTCGTAGGTGTAGTGTTTCGAGGCCTTGCAGGTGCTGGAATGAGTTGAAGGGAGTCGCGCAATTACCTATGTCGCGTAGCCATTGAAGGCGCATTTTCATGATATAGGCGATGTTGGCGCCGCCTGCAGGCTCGAAGGCTTTAAATGCATCCCAATGGACGAGACCGTGATAACTGTGGTCAGGCTGAGTGAATTCGTCGAAGCGTCCACTGCCCCAATCAAAGTTGCCCGCGTCGACGACGATGCCTCCGATACTGGTGCCATGCCCACCAATAAATTTGGTCAAGCTATGTATGACTATGTTCGCACCATGTTCAATCGGGCGGCAAACGGCGGGCGAAGCTACTGTACTGTCAATTACAAGCGGCAACTTGGCTGCTTTGGCAATTTTAGAGATTTCGGCAAAAGGGAAAATATTAAGCTTTGGATTACCAACTGTATCGCCGTAGATTGCTTTAGTTTTAGAGTCAATTAGAGGTTCGAAGCTAGCAGGATCCTCCGCATCGGCGAAGCGCACCTCAATACCTAGCTTTGGAAGCGTATGTTTAAAGAGAGTATAAGTGCCACCATAGAGTTGTGAGGCAGAGACTATATTATCACCGGATGATGCAAGATTGAGGATAGCACTGGTGATGGCCGCTTGCCCGCTAGAGTGAGCGAGGGCACCAACACCTCCTTCGAGAGCGGCCACGCGTTTTTCAAGTACATCTGTGGTGGGATTCATAATGCGCGTGTAGATATTTCCCAACTCCTCTAGGCCGAAGAGGCGGGCGGCATGCGCTGTATCCTTGAAGATGAAACTGGTCGTCTGGTAGATAGGCACGGCGCGCGAGCCTGTGTCTTTATCGGGGGTATGTCCTGCGTGCAGTGAAAGTGTACCGAGGCCAGGATTTATTGGTGTGGTCATAATATTACTTTTGGGTGAGTTTATTGTGTGATGCGTTCGCGGACGTTTTTGGCATCCCAAGACAAGCCTAGTCGATCGTATAATTCAGCTGCTTCAAGAAGAAATTCGTCATCAGGTTCTGAATCGCGGAGGACACGCCTATATTGACGCAGGGCATTAGTATTTTGCCCTTCTTCACGGTATATACGAGCAAGCTTCTCACGCAATTCAATACGTCCAGGCTGTTGATTTAAAATAGCTTCAATCATTTCGATCGTTTCATTACGATTTAATAGACTACTCACTTCACCACTTTTTTCAATGGTATCAATGAGTGCGAATTTGGTTAGCGCAGAATCGGGCCATTGCTCAGATAGATTATACCACATCTGTGCACGGTCGCTTAGATTGTAGGCATATGATGCAGTGATGAGTATTTGGAAGCCCGCAAATAAGGTAAAGCCTAGTTGCCAGAGCATTTTTCCTATTACGTTTATATTTTGTATGATACCACCTGCTAAGCAGATGACTAATGCGGTAATGATTGGTAGCGCGACATATTGCAAATGATCTTCCAAAGCTAGACTACCATCAATAAACGCACCCACCTGCCTAAGCCCGTAAAGTAAAAGTAATAAATAAGCAGTAAGGCCTAGAAGGAGACCACGCGCCCATGACTTACGGATGAAGATCGCTACCAATGCGTAAAATGGAATGAAAAGCGAGAAGGGTAAAAAGTTACTCTGTGCACCCACGCTGAATCCCTTTGTTTGTTCGAAAGGATAGAAGAGCGCCAACTCAATTGGAAAGAGCGCTTGTTTTAAATAAAAGACTAAGCTTTGCGCACTGATCCCAAAGCGTTCACCCCATTCGAGTTCTGCATTTGCGCTGACCCCCTGAGACCAGACACCGAAGAATAAGGCAAGAAAGAACAAAGGTAGCAATCGATTATATTCTTTAAACCTAAATGATCCATTCTGGTAGAAAATACAGAGTCCAAGTAACGGGGGCAGAAATAGGGCAGCAGGATGAGATATATAAGCAATGATACAGATCACTATAAGCATAAAGTAGTCCTTCGTATTACGGTTCTTAATACCAAAATATAAGGCAGCGAAGATCAGAATCAAGCCGATCAACTCTGCGCGGTAACCAGACCAGAAAATCGTTTGCATTGCAGCCGGATGGAGTGCGAAGACAAGTGCAGCTGGAAACGCTGCTGTAAGTTTGAGTGCTTCCAAATTTTTCAGTAAAAGTATGGCAGCCGTGATATGCAGCAAAAGATTAATCGCGTGATGAGTCGCGGGTAGCGCAAACGGAATACTTTGTTCTATGAAATACGAACTTAGCGTTATGGGGTCTTCCGCACGAATTATTTCCGGAACCCAGGAGTCTGTCCATAATTCCATAGACTGGTAGGGACTACGCTCGACTTGGTCGTATTCAGACCATGCTAGACCTGATAGAAAAATAGGCGAATAGCTGGCAACCGTAAGTAAGAACAAGGCAGTGTAAGCGAGCCATCCGGCAGGCTTAAATGCTTGCGCTTTGGAGCGAGTCCGGCGAGTGAGTTCAGCATCGATCGTTTCCGCAGACGGCTTGATTAAGTTGCCTTTGCGAAGCACGCGCTGTGGTTTTACTTCTGCTTCAGGCATTATGGTTTGATCGAAGAGTTTCTTTGCTTGAGACTATCGAGTGCGATGACGAGTGACTTCATGTCGATACGGTCCCCGACTTGAATATCATTAGCAGCATACCAGCCTTGATTTGTTTCGACCGCAATCAATACCTCGTGACTGCGGGAATTGACTGAAGTTTCGTCAAAGGGAAAGAGTTTGTGGACTTCGAGCAGCTGGCCGTTCGAGTCGAAGTAGCCAATGTCAAGTGGTATGCGCGTATTACGCATCCAGAAGCCGCGCTTATCGGGACGATCAAAGAGGAACATCATGCCATGGTCTTTATCTAAACTTTCGCGGTGCATGAGCCCTTTTTGTTGCTCTGCGGGTTTGAGTGCGAGCTGTAGCTGGAGTTCAATTCCGCCGATGGGAATCGGAAAGTAAGTCTGGCTGTTTATTGGTTCAGACGGTGCGCCTGTAGGCTGGCAAGCAATGCATGCTAGCCCCAATACGCCAGCGAGAATTTTAAAATATGGCTTCAATGCAAGAATTGGTAAGTTCAGGGCGTGACAGTTAATAGTTTATACAAAATAGTACTGTATTTTATATTAATGAAAAGTAAATCCTCCACAATCCGCTTTCTTTATGCTGCATCCGATACTTCAGCGGATGCACTCTATTTAAGTGGTGTTTTTGTTCCTGATCCGTTCCTCGCGGTCATTACCCAAAAAAAGAGCTACGCTGTCGTCAGTCAACTAGAGTACAGTCGCGTGAGCAAGCAGTCAAAATTCGATGAGGTCATGCTACTGGAGACGATTCGCAAGAAAACAGCTGAGAACCTACAGATTTCCATCTGCAAAGTTGGCGTTGGAGAGCTAATGGTCTATTTCGTTCAACGCTATGCCGCTAAAAAAATCGAAGTGCCTTCAGACTTCCCTGCCGCTTATTACGCAAAGCTGCTCAAGGCAGGTTACCACATAGACATCGTCGAAGGCGCATTTTTTCCGAAACGTTCGAGAAAGACTGATACTGAAGCACGGATGATCAAGCAGGGGAATGCGGCTTCCGCTGTGGGTATCCGTGCTGCCGAGGCGGTGCTACGTACAGCAACGATCGATGGAGATCGAATTATCTACGAAGGGGATGCGCTCACCTCCGAGCGACTACGTAACATTATTGATCAAGCATGTCTAAACAAGGGCGCGACCGCTAGCAACACGATCGCTGCCGGAGGACGTCAGGCCTGTGATCCCCATGAAGCTGGACGAGGTTTGCTCCGACCAAATGAATTGATCATCGTCGATGTTTTTCCGCGCATTCAAAAGACAGGTTATCACGGCGACATGACTCGCACCTTCCTGAAAGGTCGAGCCACTCCAGCTCAGCGCGCTCTAGTTAAGGCTGTGCAAGCCTCACAGCGCGCTGCGATGGAAATGGTAAGAGCAGGCGTCAAGGGAGGCGCCGTTCATGCGACCGCTGAATCTGTCTTCAAGAATCAAGGCTTTGTCTCTGAGCGTCGAAATGGGGACTTCGTTGGCTTTGTCCACTCAACTGGCCACGGTCTAGGGCTGGAAGTGCATGAAGCGCCAAGTGTTTCCAAAGGCGCTCCCATACTTAAAGTAGGTCACGTCATCACAATCGAACCAGGTCTCTACTATCCTGAGATCGGCGCTTGCCGGATAGAAGACGTTGTTCGTGTAACAAAAGATGGCTATGAAAAGCTGTCGAACCTGCACTACCGTTGGGAGATTCGCTAAGATCACCCCTTAAGGCATATGACATAATCACAGCGAATAGATCTAATTCTGTGATCACAGTTCAGAAAACAGCTTTGAGGAGCTACTCGCTACTATCGCTAAAATACAAATTGGTATTTAGCGAGGCGCTGCGCAATGTCATCAACGATCTCTTTTTCCTTCGCTACGCCCTTGGCGGCGAAGGTTACTGAGAAGCGGACGAAGTTGCCGCAGTCATCCCATGGAACGGTGCTAATAAGTTCGTTGGTGATGAGCCATTGACTGAATAATTCACCTGAACCAAATTCAGTGCTCACGCCATCGACGGTGGCTGATTTAGGAGCTGCCACATAGAGAAAGAAACTTCCCTTAGGCTTTTTCGCGCTAAAGCCATTCTGATTGAGCGCAGTTATGAGTAGATCCATACGGCGGGAATACTTGCCGGCTATCTCGTCAGTGATTTGCGGATTGGCTAATGCGACTACGCCTGCTTTTTGGATAGCGAGAAACTGACCGGAGTCGGAGTTATCCTTCATATCTGCGTAAGCTTGCACGATGAGCGAATTACCCACCACAAATCCAATGCGCCAGCCCGTCATATTGTAGCTTTTAGATAGAGAGTGCAATTCGACCGCGACATCCTTCGCGCCCTTTACTTGGAATATGGAGACAGGCTTACCTTCGAAAATGAGCGAGGCATAAGCCGCATCCTGAAGTATAATTAAATTGTTAGCTTTGGCAAATGCCACCGCTTTAGCAAAAAAATCGAGTGTTGCGGAGGCTCCAGTCGGGTTGTTTGGGTAGTTGAGCACTAGGACTTTTGCCTTCGCCAATACGCCAGCGGGGACAGCATCGAGATCGGGAAGGAAGTTGTTAGCCTCTTCGAGCTTCATATTATGCACATGGCCACCCAAGTATTGAGCATGCGTGCCGAGTACAGGATAACCAGGCACCGTCATTAGAACGTAGTCGCCGGGGTTGATGAAGCATGCGGGTATCATTGAGAGAGCAGTCTTTGATCCTATCGAGTGGACGACCTCAGTCGTTGAATCGATGTCGGATACACCGAAGACTTCTCCCATATATTTAGCCGCAGCTTCTTTAAAATCTTCGCCGCCGTTATCTGCGTAGCCGCGGTTCTCTGGTTTGGCTGCTTCTTCCTGCAGTGCCTGGATCACAACAGGGAAAGCCATTTCGTCTGGTTCGCCCACGCCCATGTCAATCAGGTCGACGTCAGGTTTGGCTTCCTTAGCCGCCTTTTTCGCGCGCTTGATCTTCTCAAACTTATAAATGGCAGTCGATTTGCCGTATTGATTACCACCAATGCGTTCTGCAAAGAGTTCTTGAATGTAAGGATCGCTCATGTCTGTCGTGTCGTCGTTATGTTTGTTATGTTCTATTTATTATTGTGAATATCTGGATAAGATAGGTAATCTGTGCAAAATAATGGTTATGCATACAATCCAATCGATTAATGAAATGCAATCTCACTCCATCAGCTTACGCTCGAGTGGACGCTTGATCGGGCTCGTGCCTACAATGGGCTCCCTGCACGAAGGGCATCTGTCGTTAATTGATATTGCCAAGGAAAAGACTGATAAGGTCATCGTTTCGATCTTTGTCAACCCCACCCAGTTCGGTCCCAACGAAGATTTTGATAAATACCCTCGTACGCTAAAGGAGGATACCGAGAAATGCCGTGAACGCGGTGCCGATATTGTCTTCAATCCTTCAATAAAAGAGATGTATCCAGAAGGCTATTCTACATTCGTTGAGGAGGAGCAAATTAGTTCTGGTCTCTGCGGAGTCTCTCGCCCACACCACTTACGGGGAGTGGCGACAGTCTGCCTGAAACTTTTTAATATCACTCGCCCTGACATTGCCGTCTTTGGACAGAAGGATGCTCAACAATGCGCCATGATTCGCAAAATGGTGCTCGACCTAAACATACCCACTGAAATCGTAGTCGGTCCAACCCAGCGCGACGCTGACGGTTTAGCAACAAGCTCTCGTAATGCTTACCTGTCCGATAAGCAAAGAAAGGAAGCACTCAATATACCCAATTCCCTTCAAATCGCGAGAGATATGGTCAATTCCGGCACTAAGAGCGTAGATCGTATAGTAGCGGAGGTCATACACCACCTATCGCACTCCCGCCGGATCCGTGTGATCTACGTGCAAGTCGTGAATCGTATCACGATGGAACCTGCACGAGAGATTTTACCAGGCACACAGCAGCTATGTGTTGCCGCATGGGTAGACCAGACCCGATTAATCGACAATATCGAACTCTAAGTATATGTCGAAATTTTACGATGCCATCGTTGTCGGCAGCGGGATTGCTGGTCTGAGCTTCGCAATCAAAGTATCTGAAGCCGGGTATCGCGTCGCCATCATCACAAAGAAAAACTCTGCTGAATCGAATACAAACTATGCGCAAGGTGGGATCGCAGCTGTTACCTCGCAGACCGACGACGTCGAGATGCACGTGGCCGACACATTAGATGCTGGGGACGGACTTTGCGACGAGGGAGCGGTGCGCGAAATCCTCAAAGACGGCTCCGTCAGTATTGATGAGTTGATTAAGCGTGGCGTCGACTTTTCGCAACTCGACGACGGGCGTGTATCTCTGGGTAAAGAGGGCGGGCATTCGAAGCGCCGTATTCTTCATGTAAGGGATATGACTGGAAAAGCGATTGAAGAGGCGCTCGTGAACGCTATCGAAATCTCAGAGAATGTTGATATCCTCGAACATTATTTTGCAGTTGAGCTCATCACCTCGCAGAAAATAGCAAAGAAAGGACAAGCTCTACCGAACACAAACCGTGTATTGGGACTCTATGCGCTCGATACCCAGCGCGGCGTGGTTGAAACTTTTCGAGCGGGTGCTGTGCTCATGGCGACGGGAGGTATCGGACAAATTTATCAATACACAACTAACCCTTTCATTGCGACTGGTGACGGAATCGCGATGGCCTATCGCGCAGGGGTCGAAGTGCAGAACATGGAATTTATTCAATTCCATCCGACTGCCTTTTATTCTAAGGATTCATCGGATCGGTTCCTCATATCTGAAGCGGTCCGAGGGGAAGGTGCTGTTTTGCGCAATCTTAATGGCGAAGCATTTATGTGCAAATACGACGAGCGAAAAGACCTCGCGCCACGCGATATAGTTGCACGCGCCATCGACCATGAAATGAAAGAAACCGGCGCTCGGCACGTATGGCTTGATACCCGAGGCATTGCCCACAAAGAACTCCTAGATCGCTTTCCAAATATCTACGCCTACTGCGAGTCGCGTGGTATCGCCCTTGAAAAGGATATGATCCCCGTTGTACCAGCAGCTCACTATCTCTGTGGAGGCGTCAAAACAAATCTTAACAGTGAGACTTCTCTGCCTGGCCTCTATGCTTGCGGTGAGGTCGCTTGCACTGGCTTACATGGAGCCAACCGACTAGCAAGTAATTCACTCTTAGAAGCCGTGGTTATGGCAAACCGCGGAGCAAGCGCTGTAGGCAAATACCTCGAGCAGAATATGAGCGACGAGAGCGATTTACCTCCGTGGAAAGATGGAGACGTTCGCGACTCTGACGAACGAATCGTCTTACTGCATAATTGGGATGAGGTGAAACGCACAATGTGGGACTATGTCGGCATCGTGCGTACTACAAAGCGCTTGGAGCGTGCCCATACTCGTATCCAAACATTGGATCGTGAAATTAATGAGTATTACTGGAATTTTAAAGTAGATGAGAACCTACTTGAATTACGAAACATGATCTCGGTCGCGGCACTTGTCATCGACTGTGCTCTACAGCGCAAAGAAAGTCGGGGACTACACTGCATACTCGATTATGTGGATAAACTCGACGACGCGGTCAATACGATAACTCGTAAACAGTAGCATAAGAACTCGAGTATCGTACAAATATTCTTACCTATTTGATTATGTAAGATGCTTACAATTAATTATCAATTAAGATGAAAACATCAGATCTTGCTAGGTGGACTTTAGTTGGGCCTGGTGCGGTTGGCCTCTATTACAGTGGTCGTATCGCGTATTCAGGGTGCAAACTATGCGTACTTGCTCGTAGTGATGAAAGGGAACTCGAGGCGAATGGCATTCGCATCGAGATGATCGATCCCGAAACCAGTGAGTTGAAAGAGACGTTTACAGCGCCTATCGAATGTGTGAGGCGTAAAGCAAATCAAATCGGGGCGACTGATTGTGTCATCATCGCTGCCAAATCGACCGTCAACCTAGAATTAATCGAGTCGCTCAAATCAATTGTTGAACTGCGACACACCGTATTACTGTGCCTACAAAATGGCTTAGGTAACGCGGAATTTTTTGCTGAGCATTTTCCAGAAAATCCGATTTTAACAGGTCTCTGTTTTGTCTGCGTCAACCGCACAAGACCAGGTTTGGTTGAGAATTATCATCCGGGGCGCGTCGAGATCGGTTCACTAGGCGACCGCTGGTCAGGGGTAGCCAAAACCGTGGTCGAAATATTTAATCACGCTGGCGTGCTGACTTCGCACGCGGTGAAACTCGATTCAGCCCTTTGGAGAAAGCTCTGTTGGAATATCCCATTTAATGGTTTGTCGATCGCCGCTGGTGGTATCGCGACAGACAAGATCCTTGCTCAATCCGACCTAGTTGCCCGCGCCCAAGCACTCATGGAGGAAGTTCGCGCGGTAGCTTCGCTATCCGGTCACTCAATTTCTGATGAATTTATCGAAAGTCAGTTCACGGTCACCAAAAAAATGGGTGCCTACAAACCCTCGTCACTGATTGATTACTTAGCAGGAAAGCCCGTAGAAATCGAATCTATTTGGGGGGAGCCGCTACGCCGTGGCCAAGCGCTAGGCGCTGATATGCCTGAGTTGGCAAAGCTTTACTCGGAGTTAAAGACTTTATTGTAGTTCGGGGTGATCAGGAGTGGGGCCCAACAAGAAATCAATCGGCGTGAGGATGATCTAGATACAGATCCTTAAATGCCGCGATGCTTTCGGTTAGTTTGGCCGTGGCATTCTTCCCTGCGCTTTGTTTTGTTTTCATCGCATGAACTATGATATGGTGCAGTATCTTAATTTTATCAGCGTAGTGGTCGGTATCGGTTTTGATGCGCTGAGCGAGGAAGTAATTAGCGGCCTCATCGATGATTTTCTGTGCGTGTGTCTCCTTATTTGTCGTCCAACGAACCAGTTGCTGGTAATCGTTGGCAGTCAGATCCTCCTTAGCTGACAACTCGCTGATGAGTCGCGCTGATTTTTCAATTGTGACTACATGCTCCTCTAATTCGCTAAACTTTAGCTCATCGCTAAAAATGCCACAAGGCACTTGGCAATGCGCACTTAATGAAGAAGCAGTGAGCAGAGTGGCAAAGGCATAGGCATAGATGTGTAATATTCTCATGAGCTATACAAAGTCAGCATTATCAAATAATGCAAACACAGCTTTTCGTCCCTTGCTTGTGGGATGGCATTGTAAAAAAGATCAACACGCCCTTCAAGTCCCCCGTTAAAAGTTAAGGTAGAGCGAACCCACCTTTTATGCTAGAGGAGAAGCTTCCTTGCAGATGCCTCTAACTCGATAAGCTTTCCACGTTGAGGAGCGGCGCCGCGAGCCAAGTCGAGCTTACCGCCACCTTTGCCTCCGGCAATAGGCGCGAGGCTTTGGATCAATTTACCAGCATTCAGATCGGAGTCTGTACCCACGAGTGCGCCAAGGTGGAGTTTGTCACCATCATCGATGATACAAAAAGCAGTCCGAGTGAACTGACGCGACTTCAAGCCGGCGAGTAACTCCTGTAGCAAAGCAGCAGAGCCTTCCTGGGCGATCACAAGATTCGAATCAAGATGGAGTTCGCTCAGTAGTTCACTGGCGACTTTAGCAGCTCCAGCGGCTTGTGCTTTTTTCAATGCTTTGTCTGATTCAACTGTGGCAGCTTTGAGGCCTTTAGTGTAAGCAAGCATCTCTTTGAAAACGGCATTTTTTTGCTCAAAGCTAGCTTCGTCCAACATACCAGCCATAATGTGGGGAAATAGCGGGAACTTGATCGGGTCGGCTCCCAGTGATATGAGCGCTTGATTCGTCGCATCCAAAAGTAAGCGTAGCTCTTTTTCCTCTTCAGTGGATTTCTCAACAACACTGCGAATCCAGTCATAGGCTGCCACCCCACAAACTGCCTCAATTCGGCGGACGCCTGAAGCGATCGCCCCTTCAGATTTAATTTTAAATAAACCAATTTCTTTGGTATTACGCACGTGGGTGCCGCCACAGAGTTCCATCGAGTAACCGTCAAGTTTGCCTTGCTGTCCACCAATCTGAACGACGCGAACCTCGTCACCATATTTGTCGCCGAAGAATTGCTGGATATCCTTTCGCTCTTTGATGCTGGCGTGGGGCACTTCGTGCCAGCCTACCGCATCGCCTGCTTCTATGGAATTATTGACCTTTTCTTCAAGTGCATCGATTTGCTCGGAGCTTAGCGCACCCGAATTAAAGTCGAAGCGCAGACGATTACGGCTAACCATGGATCCTTGTTGCGCCGCGTCGGTCGATACGATTTCATGCAGTGCCCAGTGGAGTAAGTGAGTCGCGCTGTGGTGAGCTTCGATCGGACGGCGGCGCGTCGGGTCAATTCTAAGTGTAACTTCATCGCCTACAACGATTAGCGCATCGGTAGGAAGGCTATGGGCGCGTGCGGAGGCAAGTTGCTGAACAGCGGATACGGGATAATTGATTCCTTTTACTGTAAGCGAACCTTGGTCACCCAACTGACCGCCCATTTCAACGTAAAAGGGTGTGCGGTCGGTAATGACGAGTAATGAATCCTCTTGTAAGTGAATTTCTAAGACGGTCGCGTTGCATTCGTCCGTTTCAAAACCTGTGAAGATGGTGCTGACTTCGCTCGCGATATCAGCTGCCCGAACGAGTTGTTGCGTGCGCGCTTTGCGACCTAGTTCGCGCTGCTGATCCATCAAAGTCTCGAAAGTAGCCATGTCGACCTTGAGACCGCGCTCTGCAGAGAGTAATTGTGTGAGGTCGCTAGGAAAACCGAAGGTGTCGTAGAGCTTGAAGGCGAATTCGCCGCTAAGTCTACCTTTTTGGCCTTCGACCTCTTGTTCAAACATATCAAGGCCACGATCGAGGGTCTCGTTGAAGCTCGATTCCTCACGCTGGAGGTTTTCTTTGATAACTCCAGCGCGATTTTTTAATTCAGGAAAGACGCCCGACATCTCATCAACGAGTGTATCGACGAGTCTAGGCAGGAAAGTTTGCCCGCTGGAAAAGCCGAGGGTGCGACCATAGCGGACTGCGCGGCGGAGAATGCGGCGAAGAACATAGTTGCGCCCCGTATTGCCGAGTAGAATACCATCAGCCAGTGAAAAGGCGAGCGTACGGATGTGGTCAGCAATCACTCTAAAGGCAATGGCTTCTTTCATCTCGGCAGAAATTTTGGACTTATCGCTTTCGACTGAATCAGGATAAATATCGACGTAAGTTTTACCGCTTAGTTTCTCCAAGGTGTGGAAGATGGGTTGAAAGACATCGGTCGCATAGTTGGTAGGCTTTTTAGAAAAATCCGTGAAACCCTTCGTGTTTTGAATGAGCGAGCAAACACGCTCGAAGCCCATTCCCGTATCGACATGCTTGGCGGGAAGATCACGGAAACTTCCATCAGCTTCAGCATTGTATTGGATAAAGACTAGATTCCATATCTCGATACATAGATCGGAGTCCATGTTGACGAGCTTCCCTCCGCTGTCGCCATTGGGGGTCAGATCGACGTGTAGTTCTGAACAGGGTCCACAGGGCCCAGTTTCCCCCATCATCCAGAAGTTATCCTTCACATTGCCGTTAATGATGTGCTTCTTCGGATCGAGTCCTTTTTTGATAAAGAGTGCTGCCCAGAAGTCATAGGCCTCTTGGTCGAAGCTAGATGGATCTCCTTCTGACGGCGAGTAGACAGTCGCGTAGAGTCGTTCGGCAGGCACACCCCAAAGCTCGACGATTAATTCCCAACCCCATTCGATCGCTTCCTTTTTAAAGTAGTCGCCGAAGGACCAGTTGCCCAGCATCTCAAAAAAGGTATGGTGGTAGGTGTCGTAACCAACGTCTTCTAGGTCGTTATGTTTGCCGCCCGCACGTATGCACTTTTGGGTATCCGCTGCACGTGGTGGGGAGTAGGGCGCCTTCTCCGTACCGAGGAAATAAGGGACGAATTGGTTCATCCCTGCATTGGTAAACAGCAAGCCCGGTGACTGTGGCATTAGCGATGCAGAAGGCACGGCTGTGTGTTGCTTAGACTTAAAGAAGTCGATAAAGGACTGGCGAACTTCGGCGGATGTCATGGGAATGAATAAATACTTTAATCAGTTCACGAACAAACACGAAACGGTCAGGTATATTTGATGAATGATCATTCGTCTGCAAATGAACTGCGGCTTATAGATTTGCTAGAACGGCAGCACCCATTTCCTTGGTGCCAACAGAGTCGAGACCAAAGGCGATATCACCAGTACGAACGCCACCGGTGACAGCTTTCTCGACTGCTGCTTCGATGGCTTCGGCGGCTTCGTTTTCGCCAAAGCTGTAGCGTAGCATCATTGCGCCTGAGAGAATTTGTGCGCAAGGGTTTGCGATACCTTGACCAGCTATGTCAGGTGCAGTACCGCCAGATGGTTCGTAGAGTCCGAAGGGGAATCCAAGGCCATTTTCCTGAGCGCCTAGGCTGGCGGAGGCTAACATACCTAAAGACCCGCAAATTACACCCATCTCGTCGGAGAGGATGTCGCCGAACATGTTTTCGGTGAATAATACGTCGAATTGGTTGGGGTCACGCGCGAGTTGCATCGCGGCATTGTCCACATACATGTGACTTAGCTTAATTTCTGGGGCGTGATTGGCAAAATATTCGGTGACGACCTTACGCCAGAGGACAGAGGTTTCGAGCACATTGGCCTTGTCTACAGAGCAGACGCTACCGCCGCGCGCTCTGGCCGTGTCGATCGCAACTTGAGCGATGCGCTCGATCTCACTGGTCTTATAGACCATCGTGTCGACGGCTTGCTCTTCACCATTTTCAAGAGTCGTGGTGGACTTGGGCTGGCCGAAATAAATGCCCCCAGTTAGTTCACGGATACAGACTATATCGATTCCATCGGGGATGCGCTTGTCCTTCAATGGCGAAGCTTCAGTAAGTTGCGAGTAAAGAAGGCCTGGGCGGATGTTAGCGTAGAGGGCAAAGGCTTTCCGAATAGGAAGTAGTGCCGCGCGCTCGGGCTGCTCTTTCGGTGGCAGGGATTCCCATTTGGGACCACCGACAGATCCGAAGAGGATAGCCTCCGAGTTTTCGCAGACGGCCTTGGTCGAATCTGGAAAAGCGACGCCGTGATTATCGATGGCGATGCCGCCAATATCAGCATGATCGTGATCGAGCTCAAAACCGAACTTTTCGCCCGTATTTTCAAGGACGTCGAGGGCGACTTCCATCACTTCAGGTCCGATACCATCGCCGGGGAGTACTGCGAATTTGAGTGTTTTCATATATAACCAGCGTAGATTAGCAAAAACGAATTAAATTGTCCCGCAAATCCCTGGCTTCAAGCCTTTTAATTGACATATGCGAGCGAACGTCAATCCGTACAATGATTGCCCATTAGAGTCATTTGAAGAACTCAACCTTAGTTCTTTAACTTTTGTGGGTCGCATAGTATTTTTAGCCACTTATTGTGCTATGATAATCTCCGTGACGTTCAAAACTCGGGTCGCATTGCCCATTGGAACATTTGTAAAGGTTACAATTGCATTTGCGTAGGGACCGCTGGTCGTATCAGGAAGCGTGCATTTGACCCAATATCGATTAGAGGCATCCGTTGTATCGACACGACCAAGATAGGTAGCGTTCACTCCATCGATATCAATTAAAGTGGGCGCCAAATTCAGGTTTTGTGGCGCGGCGGACCGCCCTGAGGTTTCTTCGAGATGTAGGTAGAGGGTGTCGCCTGAGACGACCACTGCAGTTGGACCGAGGTCGATGTCTTTCGCAATGAGTGCATTATAAGCGTAATAATGCGCATCGTCGAGCACTGCGGGAATGGTGAGTGGAACTTGTTGGTTCACATCGTCGACTACATGATACATCTCATAAGTTGAGGTGTCGCTTGAATCTGTTGGGTCGCCGAAGATGATGAGTCTGTAGTCAGGAAAATCGTCAGAGCGGATGGAGCGCCCATTGTTATTCGTATCGCTGTTAAAGCGCTCGGAGACGACGGAACGCTCCACGGAATCTTGCCCATTAAGAATAGGGACTAGACTCTTGGAATCGATGGTATCAACGGCTGCAGTGGCACTGGCTACGTCGATATCTGCGAGCTCGAGAATGGTCGAGAAGAGGTCTACGCAGTGCACGAGTTTGTTGCTGAGGCCAGTGCGAGTAACATCAGGGCCAGCCATGATGAGCGGCACGTGGACACCACCTTCGTAGAGCGAGCCTTTGGCATGGTCGTTGCTGTATGGAGCTTGGACGACGGCACTAGGTGTGCCGTTATCGCCTATGAGGATAATGTTGGTGTTGTCGAGGTCGACAGTCGCGAACAGGCGTCCGAGTTCGGTGTCGAGTGCTTGTAGGGCAGCTTCATAAGCACCTCGACGATCTGAACCTGTAACGTTTCCATTGACGTCAGTGGGATAGGTTGGGTAATCATGTAGATTACTTGGTGGGTTATGGAAAGGTGTGTGAGGAGCGTTAAAGGCCAACCAGATAAACCACGCATCGTTTGGATTGCTGTTGATGAAGGAGACTGCTTCGTTGACCTGGTCGGTTGTGCTATACGTCGCGAAATTGTTGGTGGTGTTATTTGGGGTAGTCGCGGTGCTTACTGTTTTGCTCCAGTCGGTATAATTCGTGACACCGCCTCCAAGTATGCCTGCAAAATGGGTCCAACCACCTAAAACTTCAGGGCCGGTGTTGCCACCGCCAAGATGCCATTTTCCGAAGGTGGCGAGTTTATAGGGAGAGGTTTCAGCTGTGAAGATTTCAGGGAGTGCGAGCTCGCTTGAAGGGAGCGCCGGAGTGGAAGGATCGCCTACACCGTGACGAAAGCCATAGCGACCGGTCAGGATGGTGGCACGTGTGGGTGAGCATACGGATTGTGCGTATGCATTAGTGAATCGTAGACCGCGGTCGGCGAGCGCTTCCAGGGTTGGCATCGGCGCAAATGTGGTGCCTGGGTTTAAAGTTGCATTGTTATCGACCGGACTGGAATCGATGGCCCAGTCATCTAGAATTACTAAGAGTATATTACGTAATGGAGCCACATCATAGGTATTCGTCGAGCTGACTACAGCCGCGGATCCACCTGAAGGTGTGTAGTTTAGTTCTGCGGTGTAAGATGAGTCAGGTGTGAGCGTGTCCTCATTAAAATCAAGACTTAGACTGCCTGTCGCTGCATCGTATTCAATAATAGAAGCGGTGACGCCACTGAGGGAAACGCTATTAATTTCTTCAAATGGAGGGAGCGTCGAGAAGCTAGCAATGAACTTAGGAAAAGTGATTGGATTATAATCGAAGCCCTCATCGTCGAAGACTTCGATCGTGGTGAGGCTTGCGCGGTAGAATTGTTTTATTTCGTTAAGCACACGGGCTGAATCGGATGTCGATCCGAGTGAGCCCAGTTCGTTTTCAGCTGTATCGGTTAGCATCTTCCATTCTTCAAGGTCAGCACTGTGCTCGATGAGATAGGTGCCACCTTCGGGTCCACTCCAAGTGATCCTGACATCACCAGTGGTGGCTTCGACTTCAAGGTTGTCTATCGATGGCTTAGCCTCAGGACCTCCTTCGAAGTAGATCTCGGCGTTAGCGGGCAGGCTATTTACCTCGGCGCCTGTCGGACTTCCGTAGAAAGTGCGAGCAATATTGTATGGGTAGATCGGGGTTCCGAGGGCATCAATAGATACGAAATAGGCATAGATGCCATCGGGATATTCGGGGGTTTTGCAGAAACGACCATTATGCTCATCAAGGTCAAAATCAGAGCCTAATATAAACCCTAGATGGCCGAGGTAATCGTAGTCTTCAATATAATGTCCAAGCGGATACATTGCATTCACGGCGGGTCCATACTCGTCAGTCGTAAGTGCGGCATTGATTCCTTTAACGACCGCAGCCCAGTATGGCAGCGAGGTACGACCTGTATTGTTTAGGTTTGTTGTGCCGTTGGATCCGTCGCGGGTGGTGTAACCTGTGATCATGCGTCTGACGGTGCTATTAGTGTCGTCCGGATCATCGTAGCCGTATGGACCGTAGATGGGGTAGCCGTCTCGAACCCAACCCATGATAGGGGAGTGCTGTCCGTTAAAGTTTTCCGTGTATGTATTCGTTGAGGCGTCGTAGTCAACGCTATCGCCAATTAAGTGTCTTAGGGCAGGCGGGTTAGCATGGTAATGATGATTTATACCAGCTTGGTGTGCATGTGCAGAGTCGAAGGTGACTGACTCGTTGATATAGGCATCACGATTCCAAATGCCATCACCCGTAAAGTCGCTATTAGGTCTGGCGTCGCCTGCATTCGAATTACTGTAAGAAAAAGCATCTCGGCTATCAAACATACCGATACCGTCAACGAAATATCCGATGGTGCCATTGCCAGTTGCGGTTTTAGAAATAGGGGGTGCGCCCGGGACGCGTGGGAAACGAAAAATGGCAGATGTATTACTAGGGTAGTTGGGAAAGAGGTTGGTTCTTTCCTCATTAAGATACCAAGGCCCCATTACATGAAAGCCTAGGCCACTCGTACGTATGTAAACATTAGCCTCAGTATAGGCAATCTCGTGAACGCCAGCGTAAGTAGGTAGCGCTTGACCAGATCCATTATTCGGGTGGCTCCAAGTAGTGACTGGGTTGAGTGCCGATTCATCCGCAACTGTTTCGTAAATCCGCGCGTATTGGCCGGAATGTTCAGTAAACCATGAACTCAAAATCGGATCCGCTGACAGATTCAGAGCAAGTATAGACAGAATAAATAGGAGTCTTATTGAATGCGTCATTATGGATATTAAATTAATCTTAGACTACCTTCATTCGTTAAAACGTTAAGTCGCTGAATAAGTTTCAGGAATATAGATATATGGAAAACTCACACGAAGTTGTATTTAAACTAAATATCAGGGATATCGATCACAAGCCTTACTCGAAAAGTTTATCACTAAGCCCGCTTAAAAGACATTTTTATCGGCAAATGACTTTGCTATCTCGTAAGCAATCGTAAGACTAGACGTATGCCTAAGAAGAAATCTGTTAAGAAAGTCAGCTCTAAGAAGACCAAAGCCTACCAAGCACCGGATTTTCTCGTCGATCTCCTCAATGCACGCTCGCCTACGGGTTCCGAATATGAAGCGCAAGCAGTCGTCGATCAATACGTCGAAAACGAGGTCGATAGCTATCGACGCGACACCATGGGTAACCGATTTGCGACAGTGAACCCAGAGGGTGATCCGAGTCTTCTATTTGCAGGTCACATTGATGAGCTTGGCCTAATTATCACTTATATTAACGAACAAGGCTTCGTTTATTTTGATACCCTCGGCGGCCATGACAAGACGATGATCTCTGGTCGACGTGTTTCGATTATTACCAAGAATGGCATCGTCAAAGCGGTCACAGGTAAACGCGCTATCCATCTGATGAGCGCGCAGGACCGCAAGAAGGTGCCCGAGACCCACGAAATATGGATCGATCTTGGCGTGAAGAACAAGGAGGAGGCCGAAGCACTCGTCGCCATTGGTGACTCTGCCGTTTACGACCAGAGCTTTGAATTAATTAGAGGCAGCGTCGGCGTGGCCCGCGCATTTGATGATAAGGCAGGTGCCTACGCAGTGATGGAAGCTGCTCGCCGCCTAACGACAGGAAAGCTCGCTGCGCGCGTCACTGCCGCTGCCACTACACAAGAAGAGATTGGGACACGAGGTGCCATGACAGCCGCATTCTCAGAGAATCCAGATTTCGCCATTGCCGTCGATGTCGGCCACGCCACCGACTCGCCGGACTGTGACCCCCGTAAGTATGGTAGCTTCAAGCAAGGAGAAGGCCCCATCGTCTGCCGTGGTCCTAATATTAACCCAGTCATTTTCGAACGCATTATTCGTGCTGCAGAAAGTAACAAGATTCCTTACCAAGTCGAAGCGGATCCTCGCCCGACGGGCACCGATGCACGCGCCATTCAAGTGGCTCAATCTGGTATTGCGACAGGGCTAGTTTCGATCCCACTCCGCTATATGCATACGCCAAGCGAAATGGTCGACCTCGCCGATATCGAGCACACCGTGCAGTTGCTAGTCGCTGTCGCTCGTTCGCTTAAGAGTGGCGAACGTGGCATTTGGTAAAGCTGTATGCCCTAGCTAAGCGTCATCGCGTTAAGTAGGGTGGTGCAGTCGAGTAAGAATTGAGGACAGTCTTCAGGTTTAATAATTCTATCATTCTTGTGAATGACAAGCAATTCGCCTGAGCCATCTACGTTCCATCGCTGCTCGCTTTCAGCTTCAAGTTGTCGGATGACTGTTTCGTTAAAGATTTTACGCACGGAGTCTTCGTTCTCGCCCTTAAGGCGGTAAGCTTTGGAGAATTCTGGATATTGCTCAAAGTCGATATCTTCAAAGCCAAACATATCAGCAAATCTATGATAAAAACGCTCAGGCTTGCAGGTGAATTGCGGTAATTGAGAGCCATCCTTACTGCATATTTCGTAAGCGATAACGGTTTGCGAATGATGCGAACTGTTCTTTCCGCCACCTGTGACATAATGATAATCAAAGATAAACGCATTGGTATCTTCAAATGTACCTTTGATTAGATTAAGGACCTGTCGGGACCTACCTTTTTTAAAGAGATCTATGCCATCTAAACCGAGTGTATTTGGATCACATTTCTCTGCTACGAATTCCATTTCGAGTGATTCGGCGATCGCGCGCATCGCCTCTGTGCGTTTCTTAGCTTGGAGACGCCCAATATAGAAAATAAAACCGAAAAAACAGACGAAAATAGGGATGGCCCATGCTTCCATTGAGGCACTGCTTGATGTTATTAGATCTAGTTTTGGGAAGAGTTTCATATACGCAAAGTGCAGGGATCGTGTAGCATTGAACTAAATGAATAATACAGGTGTTTTTGTTACGATCAAAAAAGGCGCTCACATAAACATGAGCGCCTTTTCGAAGATCTAATTGATTGAGGCTTTATTAACCCTTGTAGATACGAAGCAATGCGTCAGCGATCTCGGAAGGGTTTCGTGCAATAGACACGCCTGCTTCTCCCATAGCGGCAAATTTAGCCTCGGCGGTGCCGGCACCACTTGCAGATACAATCGCTCCGGCGTGACCCATTGTGCGACCCTTCGGCGCGGAGGCCCCTGCGATGAAGCCCGCGACTGGCTTTTTAACGTTTTCCTTTATGTAGGCACAGGCTTCTTCTTCGGCACTACCACCGATTTCGCCAATCATGATAATAGCGTCGGTGTCAGGGTCATCGTTGAGCATGCGTATCGCATCAAGTTGTGAGGTACCGTTAATGGGGTCGCCACCTATACCAATACATGTCGATTGACCGTGGCCACTTTGAGTAAGCTGCCAAACGGCCTCATAGGTGAGTGTGCCAGAGCGGGAAATTACACCAACGCGACCGGGCTTGTGAATGTAGCCTGGCATAATGCCGATTTTACATTCGCCTGGCGTGATAATACCAGGGCAATTGGGCCCTATTAGGCGCGTCTTTGTATCGTTAAATTCTAGGCGTCGGCGAACCTCTGCCATATCGCGAACGGGTACTCCTTCAGTGATGCAGATGACGAGTGGGATCTCTGCTTCGATTGCTTCAAGGATAGAGTCCGCAGCGAAGGCAGGCGGTACGTAGATGACGGAAGCATTAGCCCCGTGTTCTTTGACGGCTTCGGCTACGGTGTTGCAAACGGGGACTTTATCTTCCCACATTTGGCCACCTTTACCAGGTGTCACGCCGGCGACGACCTTAGTGCCGTATTCAATGCATTGCTGCGTGTGGAAGGTCCCGGTCTTACCGGTGATCCCTTGAACGACCAGACGTGTGTCTTTGTTGACTAGAATACTCATTTTAAAATTTAGTTAGATTAAATCGAATCTTGATTAGCTAGGGCTCTGGACTTGCTCGACGATAATCTCGGCGGCTTGAGCTAGACTGTCGGCAGGGGTGAGAGCGACACCACTTTCGCGGAGTATCTTCTTGCCAGCCTCAACGTTAGTACCTTCGAGGCGGACGACTAGCGGGACAGTCATGTCGACGTTCTTGGCTGCTGCGACGATGCCGTTAGCGATAACGTCGCACTTCATAATGCCGCCAAATATATTAACAAGGATACCCTTCACATTCGGATCCGAAAGGATGATTTTGAAGGCCGCGGTCACCTGTTCTTCGTTGGCACCTCCACCTACATCAAGGAAGTTCGCAGGAGAACCACCGAAGCTTTGGATGATGTCCATGGTTGCCATGGCAAGACCAGCCCCATTGACCATACAGGCGATGTCGCCGTCGAGAGCGATATAGGCGAGATCATGCTTAGACGCCTCAATCTCTTTAGGGTCTTCTTCGTTGAGATCGCGGAGCTTCTCAATGTCGGGGTGCTGGAAGATGGCGTTGCCATCAAAGGATACTTTAGCATCGAGTGCGCTGAGATTGCCATTCTTGTCTGTGACGAGTGGGTTGATCTCAACGAGCATGGCATTCTTTTCCCAGAACATCTTGTAAACGCCACTGAGGATACCTGCGAATTGTTTGACTTGATCAGCCTTAAAACCGAGTGCGAAGGCGACTTGACGGCATTGGTGGTTGCGAAGTCCCATAGTAGGGCAGACAGGCACTCGAATCAGCTTCTCGGGCGTCTTATCAGCGACCTCCTCGATGTCCATGCCGCCTTCAGTTGAGGCGATTATAACGGACTGGGCTGTTTCGCGGTCAAGGACAATGGCTAGATAGTATTCATGCTCTATGTCGCAGCCCTCAGTCAGATAGAGCGTTTGCACCTTGCGGCCCTCTGGTCCAGTCTGCGCTGTGACGAGTGTGTTATCCAGCATGTGATTGGCGGCTTCCCTCGCGGCTTCGGGAGTTTTGACCACTTTGACGCCACCCTTATAACCATCGGTGAAAGTTCCTTTACCGCGGCCACCCGCGTGAATTTGGGCCTTCACCACGATCATGTCCCCGTCAAGGTGGGAGAGAGCAGTTTCAACTTCGTGGGAATTTGTGGCAGCATAACCCCGCGGCACGGGGACCCCGTATTCATGAAGAAGGTGTTTGGCCTGATACTCGTGGATATTCATTTATTTATTAGGTGATGTGTGTAACGCGATGTAGTTGTCGAAGCTAAGCATGGCGTGCAATCTCTTTTGGTAATTTTTCGCAAAAAGAAAATGCAATTACCACGCGCAACCTCTCGAAGTCTCGCAATTGGGGCGCGCGACGAGACCTTTGATTGGTTCGTCGGGGAAGGGTTTTTCGGCGCGGCCATTATCGATCAGGTGGCGGTCACAGATGGCGTCGAGATCGTCCTTCGTCTTTGCGCGGCGCATGTCGTGGAGGAATTGGCCGTCCACATCGACACCCAAGCCAACGAAATTGAGGAACTTTTTCATGTGGTTGATATGATGCTGCCCATTCAAATTAGGACGACTAGTGGCCATAAGCAAGTCTTCAACATACTCACGTACGTCACCCAACTTTGGCTGAAAGACCCGTTCGCCTGCAAAAAGCTCGCGATGTTGGCGAAAGATCCACGGGTTGCGAATGCAAGATCGACCGATCATGAGACCGGCGGCCTTGGTCTCGTCTAGCACCCATTGACCTTTAGCCACGGAGGTGATGTTGCCATTGGCCAGAACGGGGCAGGTCGCACGCTCAACGGCGCGCTTAATGTATTCGTAATGCACCTCACTACGATAGGCTTCCTTCACAGTACGGGCATGAAGGCTAAGTAGGTCGACTTTGTGCTTTTTAATTAGGTCGAGTATCTCTTCAAAATGTTCGTCACAATCAAAACCGATTCTCATTTTAACGGTAAATCGACCTTTGACTGCGGCACGTAGACATCCGAGAACTTCATCAACTTTAGATGGTTCACGAAGAAGACCACCCCCAACGTTTTTCTTATAAACCTTGGGCGCAGGGCAACCCATATTGAGGTCGATGCCTGCGACGGGTAATTCTGCCTTTTCAATCGCTGCGACTGTACGTTCAATGTCGGGCAAGCTTTCACCGATAAGCTGCGCGAAAACGGGACGCCCTGTATTGTGATGACAAATCGAGTCGACTATGTGTTGCTCTAGGGTCGAATGACCGTGAACGCGAAAATACTCGGTAAAAAGTAAATCAGGTGCGCCATATTTCCCTAAAAGACGCATAAAAGGCAACGTCGTCACATCCTGCATGGGTGCGAGCGCGGTCCATGGTTGCTCGGGCAGGGGCATCATAAGTTCAAGAACCTTGTTCCAGAATTTTAGCTAATATTTCCGTCATATCATCGACTGTATCAATCACAGCTTGGGTAACATAGATCGGCTTACTCGAAGCGAGTGCCATAACGATGGAGTCGCTGGGACGGGCATCAACTTCGATAATTTTATGACCTAGCTCATTTTCCATTGAAAGGATAATTCGAGCGAAGAAAGTGCCTTCGTCAACGTGGTTAATCACGATACGTTCGACCTCAGCGCCGAGTCCGTCTAACATCGTGAGCATTAAGTCGTGCGTCATTGGACGATCGGCTTTCACTTCGTCCACCGCGCGCTGGATCGCATCGCCGATACCTTGATCCACATAGATAACGAATGTTTTTGCCTCATCACCAAGGAAGACAGCGCAACCACTTGAAGTGGGCATAACGCCTTTTACTAGAACTGGAACAACCTGGTTATCCATAACTCCTTTATAGCCCTGGAAGATTCGAAGGTAAGTCGCTACCGCCTCCAGGCATATCACCCATTTTCGATTTCATAGCTTTCATCATTTTACGCCCTTTACCACCACGCATCATTTTCATCATTTTTTGCATTTGGGTAAACTGTTTAATTAGGGCATTAACATCGCGCACCTGCACGCCAGAACCGTTGGCGATTCGCTTCAAGCGACTCCCACGCAAAAGTCGGGGTGTACGGCGCTCTTGCACAGTCATGGATAGGATGATGGCTTCAGTGCGTGCCATTTTCTTTTCCTCATCGTTACCGACTTCAACGCCGCTCATGCCAGGCATCATGCCGACAAGCGACCCGAGGGAGCCCATCTTTTTGACCTGTTGCATCTGCGAGAGGAAGTCTTCAAGGTTGAAATCTGCCTTGCGCATCTTTTCCGCCATGCGTTCGGCTTCATCTTGGTCAATATTATCTTGGGCTTTCTCGACTAGAGAGACGACATCACCCATTCCGAGGATACGGGAGGCCATTCGGTCGGGGTAGAAAATATCAAACTCATCAGACTTCTCACCCGTACCAATGAACTTTATAGGCACGTTTGAGATCGACTTCATCGATAAGGCAGCACCACCTCGGGCATCGCCGTCGAGCTTGGTAAGAATCATACCGCTGCAGTTTACCGCTTCATGGAAGTGCTTCGCTACATTGACCGCTTCCTGCCCTAATGCGGCGTCTGCAACTAAAAGAATCTCGTCGGGCTGGACGGCATCTTTAAGGCGCTTGATTTCATCGATCAACTCTTCGTCGATTTGCAGGCGGCCAGCAGTATCGAAAATGATGAGATTGGCATCAGCATTTTTAGCTGCTTCGAGACCACGCAGGCCAATTTTGACGATGTCCTTCTCTTCACGGTCGCCGTAAAAGTTTGCCCCTTCGCTCTTGGCCAGCATTTCAAGCTGATCGATAGCGGCTGGTCGATACAAGTCGCATGCCACTAAGCTTGGTCGGTATTCTTTTTTCTTCTTAAGGTAGCGAGCTAGTTTACCGCTACTAGTGGTCTTACCTGAGCCGTGGAGGCCCACCATCATTATCCTAAGTGGCTTCTTATCCTCCAGTTCAGTGGCACCTTCACCGAGTAATTTGACCAATTCGTCATGAATAATTTTAATGACCTGCTGTCCTGGAGTGACGGACTTGAGCACTTCCTGCCCAAGGCACTGCTCTTTGACCGAGACGACGAATTCACGTGCCACTTTAAAGTGCACGTCTGCTGAGAGGAGCGCCTGACGCACTTCCTTCAACGCATCGGCCATGTTATCTTCGCTAAGTTTACCAACACCACGCAAATTACGTAGCGCGCTGCCTAACTTATCTGTTAAATTTTCTAACATAGTTATCCTGCCTATTATACCTAGGTAGCCATTTTATAACTGACAATGTGAAAGTGATTTAGGGGTGATTCTGTGAGATCAGCCCCACCAACAAAAAAGTCCCGTTCTGGACAGGACAGGACTTTATTTAAAATCTTTATATGACAATTATTTATTCTTTTCGTCTCCCTCATCCTCTGGTGGAGCGGTGGTTTCTTCGTATTCTTCTTCCTCCTCTTCCTCGTCCCACTTCATGGTGTCGTCTTCCTCAATTTTCTCATCAACGGCATTGCCCGCATCAACATCGGCTAGATCTTTTTCGAGTTCATCGTCTTCTGACTTAGGCTTAGCATCCTCGTCTTCATCGAGTTCAAAACCTTCAGGCACATACTCGAGGATCGCTGTCAGTTCAGTGAAAAAGTGAGAAGCACGGCCTTCCATGAAGTCAGCGTTCTGGGCCTCACGGATCTCTTCCTCGAGTTCTTCGACAGTCAGATTCTGCGTGAAGTCGATCACATCATTGAGCATTTTAACTCGAAGTTTAGTGATGTGGTCGAGCAGATCTGCATAAGGACCCTTTTCTTCATCTAGCACATCAGGTAAGGCGAATAGGGGATCTTCACTTTCTAGAACGCTGTCTTGGACGCGCTTGAGGTGAATGGCTTTGTCCTTCTCTACATTATCGATCCCGAATGAGTAAAATGCATCATCAACTAGTTCGTTTTGTAGACCGTAATCACTAAGCGGCTCTAACAAATCGATCAAATGCTGAAACTGGCGTGGGTCAATGATGCCAAGGCAATCGACATCCCAATGAACGGGATCACTAATCTCGTGAATCCACCAGTTCATATCTTCGCCTAAGCGGGCATTGCACCATGTAAGTTTGGTAGTAGGTTTCGACATATAATAGGTGATCGCTCTTTTTTTCTTAGGTATTTACTCTATATGAGCAATATACTTTATAACTGGTAAAAACTTCGTATAACCCTTTGTAAAGTGCTTTGTCAGAATATTTTTAATTGTTTTACTTAAAGTGTCTGTTAGTTCCCAATTCTTCACCAAGTTAAATAGTTATGGGATTTATCTATGAAAATATAGTGCGTCCGGTTTTATTCAAAATGGGGCCTGAGCAGGCACATGATCGCGGTCGTAGCGCGTTAATGACAATGGGGGCATTGCCCACATTGTGTAAACTGGTGCGTAAGTATAACCAAGTCTGCGAAGACAAACCGGTAAAGCTATTTGGACTAGAGTTTCCCAACCGTGTCGGTCTCGCTGCGGGAATGGATAAAGACGGCGAGTATCCCCGTGCGATCGAGGCCCTAGGCTTTGGCCACGCCGAAGTTGGCACAGTGACACCAGAAGGACAGTCAGGTAATCCAAGACCTAGACTTTTTCGCTACCCAAAAGATAGAGCGCTTATCAACCGTATGGGCTTTAACAACAAAGGATCTGTAGCGATGCTCAACGCGCTCTCAAAGAATTACCCTAAGGGTAGACGTAAAATGCCCGTAGGCGTTAATATTGGTAAAGCTAAAAACACGCCACTAGAGGAGGCCGTGAATGATTATTTAGCTAGTTTTCGTACACTGGCGGATCAGGCCGATTATTTCACAATCAACATCAGTAGCCCAAATACACAAGGTCTTCGCGAGCTCCAAGGCGCAGTCTATCTGCGCGACCTGCTGCTAACGATCCGTAACGAGAATCTGACACAGGCGAAGAAGCTAGGCCGTGAACCACACCCTTTACTACTTAAAATTGCGCCCGATCTGACTTTTAACGAACTGGACGAAATCTTAGGTGTACTTTTAGAACTCAAATACGACGGTATTATTGCTACAAATACGACGATCCAACGCCCGTCGAGCTTGACTAGCGCTGAGACGGGTGGTCTTAGCGGCGGGGAGTTTATCCGCAAACGCTCAAATGATGTAATTAAATATATCCACAAATCGACCGAGGGCAAATTGCCGATCATCGGCGTCGGCGGCGTTGACTCTGTCGAAGCCGCGGGCGAGAAAATTGACTCGGGTGCCTCGATGATACAGGTTTACACTGGTTGGGTCTATCGCGGTCCATTTTTCGCGCGCGAATTAGCACATGCGCTCAAATCTAAGGGCGAAGACTGGATCTAGCACAGTAATGCCTCCCCGAGGTAAGCACTGACGCATTCAAGTCTAATGCAACGCCCAAAGGATGATTTCGACTAACTAAATGCTGTGAATCGCCTTACCGTCGACCGCGAGAGCAGCTTCTTTCATGGCTTCGCTCAAAGTCGGGTGCGCATGGATGGTACGACCTAAATCTTCGGCGCTACCTCCATATTCCATATGCGTGACGGCAGAGGCAATTAGCTCTGAACCACTCTTGGCAATGACTTGCACGCCGAGAATCTTATCTGTCTTCCTGCAAGCAGTGACTTTAACAAAGCCGTCAGTCGCATCTGTAGCAATGGCACGGCCATTTCCCGCCAAGTTAAACTTGCCAGACTTAAAATCGATACCTGCATCTTTGAGCGCAGCCTCAGTTTGGCCTACACTAGCAATCTCTGGTTCGGTATAGATAACATTGGGGATGACATTATAATTTACATGCCCTGCCTGGCCAGCGATTCGTTCCACACAGGCCACACCTTCTTCCTCCGCCTTGTGGGCAAGCATAGGACCAGGGATGACGTCGCCAATAGCATAGATGCCGTTAGCCGTGGTCTTGTAATGTGTGTCCACAGGAATGCGACCCTTATCATCAGTTTCGATACCAACAACCTCGAGTCCTAGTCGATCTGTATATGGCTTACGACCCACCGCGACGAGAACCTTGTTCGTCTCAAACTCTATTTCCTTGCCATCTTTTTCAGCTATTAAGACCGACTTGCCTTTCGACTTTCTAAGCCCCGTGACTTTTGTCTTTAAATGAAAATTGAGCCCCTGCTTTTTAAAGAGACGCTCAGCTATTTTTGAAACATCCTTATCAAAGCTAGAAGCGATCGCAGGTAAGAATTCAATCACATCAACCTGTGAGCCGAGGCGCGCCCATACGGACCCGAGTTCAAGACCGATGGCACCTGCGCCGACAACAGCTAGCTTTTCAGGCACCCTATCAAAGGCGATGGCTTGGTCGCTGTTGACGACGGTTTCACCATCGAATTCAAGGAAAGGTAGTTCGATAGTGGCTGAGCCTGTTGCAATGATAATATTCTTACCTGTAATTACAGTCTCGTCGCTCTTTTCCTTGATTCGCACCTTGCGGTCGCCTGCAAGCATACCAAGTCCTCTGAAAACCTTGATCTTATTTGCCTTCATCAAGTGCTGGACGCCGCCCCTTAACTGGTCGACCGTTCTCGACTTCTTAGCCATAAGCTTCTCAATGCTTATTGAGAGATTTGTGAGATCGATACCGTGCGCTTCTGCTCCATAGCCTGTAAAGTGATACATCTCTGTTGAATGAAGAAGCGCCTTACTCGGGATGCAACCAACATTCAAACAAGTGCCGCCAAGATTTTCGTCCTTCTCGATGATAGCAGTTTTAAGACCGAGTTGTGCGCCCCGAATCGCCGCGACGTAACCGCCGGGACCTGAACCAATGATAATAAGATCGAATGTGTTTCCTTCAGACATGATAAATGGAAAGTTTTGAAAAAGTTAGATGTCAAATAAGAGTCGAGCCGGATCTTCGATCGCTTCCTTGACTTTCACGAGAAAGGTGACGGCTTCTTTGCCGTCAATCAGGCGATGATCATAGCTGAGCGCGAGATACATCATAGGGCGTGCCACAATCTCGCCATTAATGACGACAGCACGCTCAGTAATATTGTGCAGTCCGAGAATAGCAGGCTGTGGGTGATTGACGATGGGCGTGCTGAGCATTGAGCCGTAAACACCACCGTTAGAAATGGTAAAAACACCGCCTTCAAGATCACTCATTTGCATCTTACCATCACGGGCAGCTTTCGAAAAGCCGATGATATCACCCTCTATATCGGCAAAGCCCTTTTGATCGCAGTCGCGAAGCACGGGCACCATAAGCCCCTTGTCAGTACCAACGGCGACACCAATGTCATAAAAGTGCTGGGTGACGACTTCGTCTCCTTCTATGCGTGCGTTGACTTGCGGAACAGCTTTGAGAGCGTGGGTCACAGCTTTGGTGAAGAAGGACATGAAGCCAAGCTTAAGGCCGTGGCGTTCGACGAATCTATCTTGATTTTCTTTTCGCAGTTTAATCACCGCACTCATATCGACTTCGTTAAAGGTCGTAAGCATGGCGGCTTCTTTTGTTGCGGCGACCAGGCGCTCGGCGATTTTGCGGCGGAGCGGTGACATCTTTTTACGAATCTCACGTTCGCCTTGCGGGACAGCGGCTTGCGCTAATTTATTAATCTTCTCTGGATCGGGGGAGGGCGAAGTAGTAGTTGCAGGAGTGGCAGCTACTGGATTACTCGATGCATTGATGATATCGCTTTTCGTCACACGACCATCTTTACCGCTGCCAGAAATGCTAACAGTGTCGACGCCTGTTTCTTCGGCAACTTTGCGAGCAGCAGGTGAGAGTGTGGTCGCTAAATCTACCTTAGATTCGACCAGATCCCCTGCAGTTGCAGCGGGTGTGTTCGCCTCAACCAAAACAGGAACTACTTCAGGCATACTAGCTACTTCTTTTGTAGACGTTTCTGCCGCACTCTCGTCAATCAAAGCAACGACTTGGCCAATATCGACCTCTTCGTCAGCCACGACTTGAATCGAAATTACACCTGCGACTTCGGCAGCACCTTCAGAGGTGATTTTATCAGTTTCTAGCTCGTAGAGAATTTGTTCTTTTTTAACGTAGTCGCCGTCTTTAACGTGCCAAGCGGCAAGGATGCCGCTGCTGATGGATTCACCCATTGCGGGTATTTTTACTTCGGTAGCCATAGTTGGAAATTTAGAATTGGAAATTTTAGCTTTGTGACTGTCACAGCGACAACCATCAAACAGCGAATGCGTGTTCAATGAGTTTCTTCTGCTCATGACGGTGGCGGGCAAGCGAGCCGACTGCTGGGCTAGCAGATTCCTTGCGACCTGCATAGTTGGGCAAGCTACCGAGTGTTTCCATAAGCTGAGGCGCGATAAAGCTCCAGCCACCCATGTTCTTAGGTTCCTCCTGACACCATACGATGCTCTGAGCATTCGGATAATTGGCTACGATACTTTTAAGCAGATTTGTATTCAGTGGATAAAACTGCTCTATGCGTATGATCGCGGTGTCTTGGACTTTGGATTCTTCCCGGTGCGAGCTAAGATCGTAATAGAGCTTACCTGAGCAGAAAATGATGCGCTTGGCTGTCTTGCGGTTGACTGTTGCATCGTCGAGGATGGACCAGAATTCGTTTTCGGTAAAGTTTTCGACTTTGGAAACGCATTCGCGGTGGCGCAACAGACTCTTGGGCGACATGATGATCAACGGTTTCTTAAACTCGCGCTTCATCTGACGACGTAATAAATGGAAATACTGAGCAGGCGTTGTCACGTTGCAGACCTGGATATTATTTTCCGCGCAGGACTGGAGGAATCGTTCGAGACGCGCGGAAGAGTGCTCGGGTCCCTGACCTTCGTAGCCATGTGGCAGTAGCATGACGAGCCCACTGGGACGACCCCATTTTGACTCACTACTCGTAATAAATTGATCGATGATTACCTGCGCACCATTTACAAAGTCTCCAAACTGCGCCTCCCATATGCAGAGCATTTTCGGGTAATCAAGCGAGTAACCGTAATCGAAACCGAGCACAGCCGCCTCGGATAGGAGCGAATTATGAACACAGAATTGAGCTTGGTCCTTTTCTAGGTCGAGTAGGGGAACATATTTTTCGCGCGTCTGATTATCATAAAGTACGGAGTGGCGATGGCTGAAGGTGCCGCGCTCGCAATCCTGCCCGCTTAAGCGCACTGGTGTGCCGTCTATTAGTAAACTGCCGAAAGCGAGTGCTTCGCCCATACCCCAGTCGATACCAGTGTTTTCCTTAAACGCTTTCAGCTTGGTATTGAGCTGTCGTATGATTTTTTTGTTTGCGTGAAAGTCCTCGGGCACATGCGCGAGTTGCTCTGCGATCATTTCCAGCTGCTTTTTAGGAACGCGAGTATCGAAGCTTTTGAAATTGTAGGGCGGCTGTTTCTTTGCGTTTGATTCAGCAAAGGGATCGGAGGCGGTATCTTCACTCGCTTTCACCGAGTCGAAAGCAGTTTCCAGCTTTTTCTGGTAATTTGTTTCAATGTCCTTGATCTCGCTTTCTGTGAACTCGCCACTCGCGACGAGGCGTTGAGCAAGTGAGCGACCAATGAGGGGCATCTCAGAGATCGTCTTGTAGAGTAAGGGCTGGGTAAAGGCGGGTTCGTCAGATTCGTTATGCCCGTGCTTGCGCCAGCAATACATATCGATCACTACATCGCAGCCGAAGGCCTGACGATAGTCGAAGGCAGCCTCAACCGCCGCAATCACGGCAAGCGGGTCGTTACCGTTGACGTGAAAAATGGGCGCTTCGACGATCTTGGCCACGTCGGTGCAATAGCGACTCGAACGCGCGTCGGAGGGATCAGTGGTGAAACCGATCTGGTTATTAATGACTAAGTGGATAGTACCGCCAGTGCGGTAGCCCTTGAGTTGGGAAAAATTAAATACCTCGGCCACGACACCTTGGCCTGCGATAGCTGCATCTCCATGGATGAGGATCGGTAGCACTTGCTTCCGATCAAGGTCTCCACGGATACGTTGACGCGCGCGTGTTTTACCTTCAACGACAGGATTGACTGCCTCGAGGTGGCTAGGATTAGCAGCAAGACGAATATCGACTTCATGCCCATCGGAAGTGCTGCGCTTAGTCTCGAATCCAAGGTGATATTTCACATCGCCATCACCATAAATGGTATCAGGCACATAGTTTTCGGAAAACTCGCGTAGAATATACTCTAAAGATTTGCCGAGAAAGTTGGCTAATACATTGAGACGGCCACGGTGAGCCATGCCCATTACAATTTCATCAACTCCGTTTTTACTGCAACGCTCTAGGATACTCTCCAAGCATGCGATCAGAGTCTCGCCGCCCTCGAGTGAGAAGCGTTTCTGACCAACGTAGCGAGTCTGAAGGAAATTTTCAAAGTCCTCAGCTTGCATAATTGTACTGAGGATACGGTGCTTTTCTTCCTTGGTGAATCGAGGAATGAAACATTCGGGCTCGATCCGGGCCTGAATCCAACGGCGCTTGGGTGTCTCTTGGATATGAATATACTCCGCGCCTATCGTATGGCAGTAGGTTTTCTCCAGTCGCTCGATTAACTCGCGTAGTGTCATCTCGATGCCGCCAAGGTAATTACCAGTATGGAAGACCAAATCGAGGTCAGACTCTTCAAAGCCTAATCGCTCCAGTGTTAGACGCGGGTTAGTAGGAGCATCCTTGGTTAAAGGGTTAAAGGCTGCAATTGTATGCCCAATAGAACGATAAGCGTAAATCAGACCTATAGCGCGGGCCTGCCGAGTCGCATCATTATCCGCGGAGGTAGGCGTAACGCTGGCGATGTCCGACTCATTGTAATGCTCTTCACTAGCTAAGGTAAACCCCGTAAAAAAAGCTCGCCATTCCTCATCAAGATTTTCGGGGCCTGTGCGCCAGATTTCGTATTTTTCGTCGATCAAATCAGCATTCCAGCGATTTGCGATTGTTGAGTGATTCATGGATTTTGGGTGTGCAGGATTGAATAATCATCGTTAAGATATACTTATTAGCAATGCAAATCATTACGCTAGAAATGATTTATTATTCAATATGCTTATACTGGGACTGTAAATTGAATTGGACTTGAATGGGTTTTATCTTGATGTGAAGGTTTTAGGGCCAATGATATTGATGATTCTTACTTAAATAATACTAGATCTTTTGGACCTCTAGCTACGTTCAAGCGACATTATGCGAGCAAAGTTTGCCCCAAATAGACAGTCTAACTCAGTCACGTTAAGACCAGACTCTTCGCGAATCGTCCTGATATATCTAAGCATCTCAGGGCTCTTTTCGAGTTGAGGAAAGACACGTAGAGGGTAATCGGACCCAAAGAGTAATTTATCGATACCGACGAGTTCGACCATATTCCTAAAAATGTCCATGTCGTAGAGGAGGGGACTTGCCGCACAGTCGTAGTAAACGTTTTCGAGAGACTTACGCAGCTTTGGGTTCTGCTCAAAAAAGGCTAGCCCTCCGCCCCAGTGCGCAAGAATCAGTTTTAAATCAGGCTCAGCCTCAGTCAGACTAACAAAGTCCTGCAGAGGAGTCGGAACCGATCCGGGATGATCGTGTCCGGCAGCTTCCGTCGCATGGCAATTAATCGGCCACTCGTTCTCGACGCACCATCTTGCCATTGCTCGCCAATGCGATTTAGCCGTATCAAAATCTTGAACTCCTAAGTGTAATTCTCCCGCGCCTCGAAAACCCAGATCCTTAGCGGTTTCAAGTTGATCGATAACGTTCTCGTTTGGATAAATTGCAGCAAAACCAATCAAGCGCTCAGGTGCTGCCTGCATCCATTTAGCCATCGCTTCATTATGCCATCGGCAACTTGACTCATGTTCCCAATACCAACCGAGGAGCACCGCCTGATCAACGCAGGCCAGATCCATCGAGACGAGCATCGAGTCCAGATCACTCCAGCCTTGAATGCTAGGGCGATCGACTGGGGCAACAAGATCCGCCCAATGTGATTCTCTCTGCTCCTTAGCCCAATCACGTGGGTTGGTCACGAGCTCGCTAGGATAGGCGTGCGTATGGCAGTCAATGATCATAGCGTTTAGGGTTGATAATCGAAGCATCTGGGCTTGCAAGCTCAGACGCTTCGACAAATACAACAACATTTGCATACCAAGCAAAACTAATTACCAATCAGTCCAGATGCCTGAACTTGCCGAAGTCGAATATTATCGTAAACAATGGCAACCGGCTATCTCGCAGACTATCACAGGCGTCTACCTCAACGCCACTAAGCGAGTATTCCGTGGCATCGATTCGCAAGCACTTCGGCGTGACCTCGTTGGCGAGGTATTCACCGATTCCTGGAGTCACGGCAAAAAGCTGTGCTTTCGCTTTGGCACTAAGCACTGGCTCGGCGTCCATTTGGGTATGACAGGCAAGACGCATATCCTTAAGCCTGGCGAAACGACCGATAAGCACGACCATCTAGTGCTTCACATGAGCAGCGGCGCTTCGCTCGTATTTACCGATCCGCGGATGTTCGGACGTATACTTTACTCCAATACTAAAAATAAACCTTCTTGGTGGGCGATGCTACCGCCCGAAATCTTATCGTCTGATTTTACTCTAGAATATGTTAGCCGCTTTTTAAAACGTCGAAGCAAGTCGCCGATCAAAGCCGTGCTACTCATGCAAGAGACTTTCCCTGGAGTGGGCAACTGGATGGCAGATGAAATACTATGGCGAAGTCGCATACACCCAAAAAGTAAAGCCGGAAACTTAAGCACGCATAAGCTCAAGGAGCTCTATCATCGCATACGTGAAGTTAGCAGTGATGCACTTAAAGTGATTGGCTCTGACTGGAGCACCCCGCCAGACCACTGGCTATTTAACCACCGCTGGAAGAACGGCGGCATGTGCCCACAAACAGGGGCACCACTCAAACGCGAACAAATCGGAGGCCGTACTACTTGCTGGTCGCCCAAGTGGCAAAGTCTGTAATTTTTTTACTAGGTCAGAGCGCTTGTCGGAACCGCTACAAAACTAATGCGATAGTGCAAGAAGATTGCCCAACATGCGCATACAGCAGAAACTACATTTAACTCATTTTTTGTTCGCACCTAACTCAACTGCTTCTCCACAATCAAAAGCGTGGGTTCATCTGAGCAGTCTAAACCAAACCTCTACCTCGTCGGCTTCATGGGCGTGGGTAAATCAGCGCTAGGTCGCAAGGCAGCACGTGAGCTGGGCATGCGCTTTATTGACTCTGACCATCAGATCGAGAAGGAGCAGGGCAAAAAGATTTCTGAAATTTTCGTAGACGAAGGGGAGTCGTATTTCCGAAATTTAGAGCGTCAATTTATCGAAAGTGGACACCCAGAGATGGGATGCATCGTCTCCTGTGGCGGTGGGCTCGTTGTAGAACCTGGCATGAAGGAGTTACTCAAGCAAAAGGGAGTCGTGATTTGCCTTTTCGCTTCGGCTGAAAGTATCATAGAGCGCACGAGTCGAAATAAGAACCGGCCTCTTCTCAATGTAGATGATCCTGCGGCTAAAGTCCGTGCGCTCCTCAAAGAGCGCGAACCAATTTACATGGACTCGGGCGCGTGCATCACAACCGAAGGTAGAACGATTCCTGAGGTCGTTCGCCACATGATCCGCACCTATGAAGCCAATAAGCGATCCTTCCGGAAATAGTTCTGGTGGATTAAGTCCTGCCTTCGAGGCTACATAAAAAACGCTTGTAGGCTATGCTCTAAACTAACTTTCCTCGATCCATGCGGCTTCCATCAGCTTGACTAAATCTTCAGGCGGGCGCTGACCTTTACCACTACGGTCCATGAAGCCATGGCTAGAATGTCCAATCGCTAGTAACTCGTCGCCACGGCGCACTTCATAATCAAAGTGTATGCGCGCACGGGGCTTCTTTTTCATAAAAAGGTGAATCTCTAATTGGTCATCAAAGCGGGCAGGGCTCATATATTCTGCACTAACAGTAAGAACAGGCAGGAATAGGCCACGTGTTTCGATCTCACTATAAGGCATGCCGATTTCGTCGAGCATCAGTATACGTGCTGTCTCAAACCATATAAGATAGTTACTGTGATAGACCACATCCATGCGGTCAGTTTCGGCATAACGAACGCGGATTTTTGATATACAGTGAATCACTATGAATTAGGTTTCAGAAATTAAAAATTAGGAATGACTACAAGAATTAATCAATGGCGGTAAGGAAATTATAACTCTAATAATTTGATCGCTTGTCCAAGTTCGGTCAAAGACCCAAATACTACATCAGCGCCTGCCTCCATGAGCTCCTCGAGACTGTGAGCACCAGTGGTGACGCAATAGCAGGTGAGTCCGGCATTTTGCGCGACAGCAATATCTGTGGGCGAGTCGCCGATGATAATTGAACCCTCTGCGGGAACTTCAATTTTGTCGAGCACGTGCTGGGTGAGTGCTAGCTGTGGCTTGTGCCACTGCGTGTCCGCGCCGCCAATACAAATGGGAATGTATTTCGCAAAACCCGCATAGCGACTGACTTTGCGTGCGGTGTCGCCGTGTTTGTTAGTAAAGATCACTTGCGGGATACGGGCTTTATAGACTCGCTCAATTAGCTCTATACCTCCTGCCAGAAGGATTAGGCCGTCGAACATGATTTCGGGGAAACGCTTCCGGAAGGCCTTGCAGGCCTCATCCATGCGCTCGGCCTCCACGAAAAGTCCCATTGTCGCAGCCATAACGCCGCCGAGACTACGCCGAATCGCATCATCGTCTGGCTGAGGATAGCCCATCTTGACGATGACCTCACGGTAGCAGAGGGTAATGGCAGCCGTTTGGTCGATCAATGTGCCGTCCAGATCCCAAAGGATCGCAGTAGGGCGGGGAAGCTGTGTTATTGAGTTAGAATTCATTTAGGTCGATCCAGTCCAAAGAGTTTTTCGCCAAGTTCATGGAGGTCCTTATAAATGTAATCGGATACGATGCATTCGGACAACTCTTCTGCACTGTGACTGCCCGTCGCCACAAGGTGGCAAGCGATACAACCAGCTTCCGCTGCAGCGAGATCGTAAGGCGAGTCGCCGATCATTAATGCTTCCTCTGAGGCACAATCCATTTGCTCTAGTGCATGGGCAGTAAAGAGCGGATCAGGTTTTCGGTAGGGGCAGTCTGGATCTCCAGTGCCAATAATTACATCGAACCATTGATCAAGCCCGAGGTGTGCGATTACTGAGCGCGTATGGCTTGCATATTTGTTAGTAAACACGCCGAGCTTATCACCGCGTTTTTTCAAATTCTCCAGTAGCCAATCTACACCTGGCAGTGTGAAAACATCGTCGAAGATGATTTCCTCAAAATGTTTGCGGAAAAGTGGTTCAGCGACTGTAACCTTATCATCGCCGCAGAGTTTACTCAAAGTGATCGGTACCGAACCGCCGACAGTCGCACGCACCTTAGCATAATCGCTCTCAGGCAGGCCGAGTTCGCGTTGTGCGTATGTTACACTCTTATGGATTGTAGTGAAGTGGTCGATGAGCGTACCGTCTAAGTCAAATAGGATGTATTGCATGAAAATGTACTTTATCAAAATAACAAATAGCTACAGTTTAACCTATGCATGGCTCGTTTACCACCTTTGGCAAGCGTAGGTAAGGCACACGGTTTAAAAACATGCGTGATATATTACACAAAACAAACTGGGTAACTGCCGAAAGACGGGGGGAGGTTTTTTTTGGCTAGCCGCAGCAATCTTTGGAAAGCCCTAGGCCCGGGCATTCTAGTCGCCTGCGCCGCAATTGGTGGTTCGCACCTAGTCTGGTCGACCCGTGCGGGTGCCGAGTTTGGCTGGTCACTGCTCTGGCTCGTCTTACTGGCCAACTTACTTAAGTTCCCCTTCTTCTTTTTTGGTCAACGTTATGCCGCCGCGACAGGCGAGAGCCTGCTCGCAGGCTACAAGCGCCTCGGAATCGCTTATGTCTGGGTCTTTCTTACCATAAACATCTTGACTGGCACGATCAACATTGCAGGCGTCAGTATGCTCAGTGGTGCTTTACTCTCTGGCTATGGCATCACCGCCATTTCAGTGCCTCATCTTACTGTAGGCGTGCTCATTACATGTGCAGGGCTCCTATTAGTTGGACATTACAAACTGTTAGACAGCTTGGCCAAGCTCATCATCACAGTATTGGGTATCAGCACCATACTTGCAGTCGTCCTAGCACTACCAAATCAGCCCGAAATTGCCGCCGACTTTGTCGCGCCAAGTCCATATCAATGGGCGTCCTTTGCCTTCATTATTAGCTTACTTGGTTGGATGCCCGCACCGATCGATCTCTCGGCTTGGTCGTCGCTCTGGATGTTTAGCCGTGAAAAACAGACTGGGCATGTCGCCACGATCAAGGAATCAAGCATCGACTTTTACATTGGTTACCTCGCTGCCTCTATCCTTGCGGCACTCTTCGTTGCGCTTGGCGCACTCATTATGTATGGATCCGGCGAAAGTTTTGCAGCGGGGGGGGTTGGTTTCGCTAAGCAGCTAGTCAGTCTCTATACTGCAAGCATTGGTGAATGGTCACACCTTCTCATACTTTCGGCTGCATTCATAACCATGTTCAGTACCTCATTGACCTGCCTCGATGGTTACCCGCGCTCATTCGCTGCCTGCAGCAGTCTAATCAAAGATCTACCGCCACAGAAATTTCAATGTATCCAAAACTTCTGGATAATCCTCTCGACTATTTTCGCCAGCTTAGTCGTTTTGCTCTTCGCCAAAAGCCTGCTCCAACTGCTCAGCTTCGCAGCCATCGTCTCTTTCATCACCTCGCCAGTGCTCGCATATATTAATTACCGGGTAATGAGCGGTGAGAATGTCCCCAAAGAATTCCGCCCTCGCATCCTAATGAAACTGCTAAGCTGGGCAGGCATCGTATTCTTCACCATAATGTCTCTTGCTTATCTCTACTTAAGATTCGTTAGCTAGCAAGAGTAGTGGTGGCGTTTCTAACCTCAGTTAGTCGTAGGTAACCGCCCTGAATACATTGACCTGCAAATAAAAGTCATCCCGCTTCCGCAGTCAAAATGTATGGCTGCAAAACAGACATCATACGCTCGGGAACGGAGCCAACAAGGTAGGTGCCTTCATCACGGGCTTCTTCTCTACGGACACCACCCTCGCGGTGGAGTCGCGCGACTAGGTCGTAGCGCTCATGAGGAATCAGTAAACGCAGTTGGGTAAAGTCGGCCTCAATGATAGCCTCCATCTTGCCCTGCAGGGCGTCGAGTCCCTCACCGGTATGAGCGCTTATGAAGATTGCCCCTGGGTAGCGAATCGAGAGATCCTGACACGTTACCTCGTCCCAAAGTGCGTCGAGCTTGTTAAATACAGTAATGATCTTTTTATCTTTTGCACCGAGATCCTTCAACACGCTCAGTGTTGTCTCTGCATGGGAATCAACTTCGGGACTGTTGATGTCTAATACATGTATCAAAAAGTTAGATACGATAGCCTCTTCCAGTGTAGCTTTGAAAGCATCAACTAGTCGGTGAGGGAGGTTACGAACAAAGCCGACGGTGTCCGTGACGACGAGTGACTGTCCAGAGGGTAGGGGACAACGACGGGAAGTCGGGTCGAGCGTAGCAAAGAGTTTATCCTCAGCCAGTATATTAGAATTAGTCAGTTTGTTAAGCAGGGAAGATTTCCCTGCATTGGTGTAGCCAACGATGGCGCAGCTTGGCACAGGCACGGTCATGCGTTTTTTGCGCTGGGTCTCACGATGTTGAATGACACTCTCAAGCTCACGTTTCACACGTGTGATTTGAGTGCGCACCATCCGTTGATCAAGCTCAAGTTGGGTCTCACCCGCATCACGCTGCATGGACCCGCCACCTCGCTGGCGGCTAAGGTGTGTCCATGCACTTTTCAGACGCGGTAAATTGTGTTCTAGGCGGGCCAACTCAACTTGCAGCACAGCTTCCTTAGTCTGAGCACGGTCGCCGAAAATATCAAGGATCACTTCTTGGCGATCGATCACGAGAATTTTTTCCTCGGCGAGTTCCTCCCAGTTTCGCTGCTGTGCGGGTGTCAACTGGTTATCGAAAATAATCACGTCACAGTCGTGCGCTTTCGCTTCATCGACAAGCTCTTGGGCTTTGCCTGATCCCACGAGTAGTTTGGCTTGTGGTTTGCGTATAGAGACCATGCGCTCGTGTTGGATACCGAAGCCAAGAGTGTCCACTAACTCGCAAAGCTCATCCAATAAGCTGCGAGTATTGCTGGCGGTATCGTCAGGGAGCGTCACGCCAATCAGCATGGCGCGCTCGACTACGGTAGGCCTTTCTTTGACGTCGTGCACAGTTTAAGTATCTTAAAAGCAGAAGGTCGCAACTTAAGCGTCTTTAAATTTAAATCCACAACGAAATCGAGATAAACTAGAGCAGATAGCAACACTCGGATCCAAACGACATTGAGTAGCCTGATTCTCGCAATCAATGGCCTCTGCGTGCTTGCTCTTGAAGACACTGGCCATACGTTACGTCATTATTTTGTTCTGCGCATTCATTAGTGACGCAGATCCAGAAGCTTTACAGGAAATTTCCGAGATGTATAGCTCCTAAAACCAACAGAATACAATGCTACAAATTTTGGTGTATTTGCATAGCCTAGAGTTCTAGCTTCTCAAGCTTAGCACTAAAACAATAGACAAAATTACGAATCTAATTAAAGAATTTCATTATCCATTTAATAATCAAAAGTAACTAACATGTATACACCTGAACAAAAACTTAAAGATTTCGTGCAGAGCCTACCAAAGACAGAGACTCACCTGCATCTAGAAGGTTCTTGTCCCATTGAATTAATCCGTAATGCGAGTCCTGGCCAGTTTGATCACGACCCCCCAATGTGGTCTGATGATTTCCGCTACGACAGTTTTGATCAATTCATGGAGATGTATGATCATTTTTGTGCTTCCGCTTTTGTTTCAGCTGAGGTTTATCACCAATGTGCTAAGATTGTTTTACAAAGATGCTCAGACCAAAATGTAAGGTATGTCGAGACTAGTTTCCATGTAGGTACTTTAATTGATGGAGGTATTGATGGGGAAGATATTGTAGATGCAGTATTGAGCGCCGCTCCAGAAGGTATGGAGGTGCGAGTATTTATGGGCATGTGTCACAATGACTATATCGGACCAGGGAAAAAAATTATTGATGATTGTATCTACTGGAAAAAATTAACAGGCATAGATTTACACGGCCCCGAATATTGGCCATTAGAACCATGGACCGCTAGGGTCTGGAAATCTGCTGCAGATGAGGGAAAATTCTTAAAAGCACACGCTGGAGAATTTATGCCGGCTTCCTTTGTTAGACGTTGCATAGAAGAACTCGGTGTAAGACGTATCCAACATGGTGTAAGATGTATTGAAGACCCTGATGTCGTCGCACTTGTAAAAGATTTGGATGTTACGCTGGATATTTGCCCAATTAGTAATGTTAAGCTTCAAGTTGAAGGTATAACAAAAATGTCAGAACACCCGATTAGAGATTTATTTGATGCTGGAGTTCGTTGCACCATAAATTCTGATGATCCTTTTATGTTTGGTAACTCATTAAGTGAGGAATACTACGCACTAGCAACAGACCTACACTTTACAGAAAAGGAATTGGAAAAAATTGCTCAAAATGGATTCGATGTTGCTATCAATTAATTAGGCTAGTCAGGCAATCGACCAATAATAGTTATCCTGATTATGAAATTCAGTCTTTCAAATATACCCTAATCATTTAGATCCCCACCAACCAGATAAAATACCCGCTAAGATTAGTTGGGCTGGATGGTAGCACATCAAAGGAATTATAATAGAGGCAGTATCTGTTACACTAGGGGCAAATGCTAATATAGATGTAATTAGGGGTAGCCCCGTAGCTATGGATTTTTGGCTCGAGCAGAAAAATGCAGATATACGCTGTTCTTTTGATAGATTTAAAAAAATCGAAGACCACCAAACCAAAAAGCTAACTAAAAGTAAAATAAGGACGGTTAGCAATATAACTTTAAAGATAGTAATGAAACCTAGTTGAATTAAAAAACCTGAACTAACGCTTTGAGCAAAAGCGCAATGCACAATAAAAACAATTATCCAATTCCCAAAGCCCTTGGTTCTATTTGCCATGAAAACAGAAACTTCAGGGAGCTTTTGTCTAATAAGTTGACCGAATAATAGTGGCGCAATAATCAGAATAAAGAGTTTTGAAAATAGCGGACTTAGTGGAATACTCAAATTAGATTCAACAGATAAATATGTAATAGCAACCGTGGGCACAAGGAGAACTGACAGCAAATTAGAAAAAACCGTCGAAAAAATTGCATTAGACGTATTCCCTTTTGAGACAGTTGAAAAAACAACAGCTGAAGACACCGTTGTAGGCAAAATTGCAAGCATCCAGAATCCAATCTTTAATTCTTCATTTATAACATGTGATATAGGTAGAATTAGTGCCCCAACTATAATTGGAAAAATTATATAGTTCCAAAAAAGGACGAAGGCGTGTAAACGCTTAGGATTATAGCCTTTGGTTAATTCACTAATTGGTAGTGCGATTCCTTGTAGGAAGAAAATTAGCCACACACCAATGTTTGTAGTCAGTTCAGGACATAAAAGCCCACCTTTGCTACCATATGAGGGAAAAAGTATCGCAAGAATGACCCCGAATAGAAGCCATAAAGTAAAGGAATGCTTCTTTAAATGTTTTTGCATAGCTCAACTATTGCCAAAGGTATATTAGGTTCTACTTTTTTAAAGATAAACTGAAGACCAATGGAACGTTTTTCATCAAGCCAGACCGGTACGGTTAAAGCGGGTAGGCCAGATAAACTTGCTGGTGTTGTTAATTGAAGCGTCATCTCTCGCAGATTAGAATTAGCATCTTTTAATGGGACAGATGCAGTGGGGCAAATAGGCATAACCAAAAAATCGTACGTTTGAAAAAAATCATTAAACCAATTAGTAATTTTAGTTTTATATAGATTGGCCTTGGAAATATCTTCTGGTGTCCATTTTCTAGCGCGCAAAATACGACTCACTACTTGAGGATCATAATTATCCATTCTCTTATTAATGAATTTTTCATGTATCGCATATGCTTCAACACTTTGCAGTACGTTGAAAGCAAAATGGCACTTAGACAAAAGGGATTCAAAGGAATCGCTATCAGTAAGTTGTTTAATTTCTAAGTGAGATATTACTGCGCTTAAATGATTAAAGGATTCGATTTCGAGCAAATGTTTAGGTATAATTGAACAGCCATTTAATTCGCGGATAGAATTAGTGCTATCGTGGTTAAACCAAGCCAGCAATGTGTGAGTCATATCTTTAGCGGAAGCGCTAAACCAGCCCATAGTGTCAAAACTGGGTGCCAAAGGAAAAGCGCCCTCCAGAAAATAGCCGGGGGCCCAACGAATACCATACACACCGCACCATGCAGCAGGAAGCCGTATGGAACCACCTGTATCAGTTCCGAAACTCAATGGTAAGTAATCAGCCGCAACTAAATACGCTGATCCGCTACTTGAACCTCCACTTAGGCAATTTTTCAATAAAGGATGTCTGCAATTGCCAAAGTGCGGGTTCTCTCCAGTCAGCCCGTAAGCAAATTCATTCATTTGAGTTTTAGCGACACAAGTAGCACCTAATTGACTCATTCGCTCAATAATAGCAGAATTTTTAGTGGCACATGCGTTGAACTCTGGAAGTATTGAAGAATTTCTACTCGGGAACCCGCTAACATCAAATAGATCTTTAACGGCATAAGGCACACCCGCCAAGGGCCCTGTTGTGTTATTCTTATTAAATTGTATTAATTGGCTGATTACAGAAGTGCCAGTTTTGTCGACACACTCTTTAAGAGAATTATCAATTAAACACGCCCATTCATTATAATCTTCGATGAAACATTTTTGAGTATATTCTATACAATTGTTATTCATCAGTAAGAGTATGGAATAAATTTACCCCGAGGTGGAGTTTCCAGTAGCTTTCCATCTGAGCTTACTAAATTACCCCGCAGCCAAGAAGTGATTAATTCTATGTTAATTTTAGCACCTATATAAGCTGAACGTTGATGCCTAGTTAGCAAAGAGCTCCCATCTATCACTGAAGTAGATTCTAATTCTTTAATTAGCGTAAAATCAGCATCCTTATTTAAATCTATTGCACCCTTTGATGTTAGATTAATTACCTTTGCAGGATTTTCACAACAGAGTCTCTGTATTGTTTTTATGCGGGGTAATACATCCATTCCATAACGGCTTATCAATAGAGGATAGCCATGCTGGATACCTGCAATACCTCCCCAAGCATCAAAAAAAGATTGACCCTCCTTCATCTCAGGAGGACTTGGAGAATGATCCGACCCTATGGTGTCGATTAAATTGTCAAAAATTGCCACCTCTAAAGCCCTCATTCGAGCCTTTGAACGCAATGGCGGCGCGCACTTAGCATCTGCACCAATATTGTCTGCATCTACTCTCGTAAGTAACAAATAGTGCGGACAAGTCTCACATATAATATCGACTCCCTGACGTTTTGCATTCTGTATTACACTCAAAACTTCAGCTGAGCTAACATGTACAATAGTTATTGGACATCCTGTTTCTAAGGACAATTCGATCGCAGTCTTAGTGGCGCTAATCTCAGCTTCAACAGGCCTAGATGCATCCCAGTCAAATGCACTAACAGTTCTTTTCAAACGCTCTGATGCGCGATTTACTACTATTGGGTCTTCTGCATGTAACGCTAGACGCAGACCTGTTTGCGCAATCCGATACATTGCTTCTCGTAGAGTCGATCTATCAGAATTTAAAAAATCGACATTACCACTTGGTATCATAAAGGCTTTAAAACCGATAACACCAGCTTTAGCGAGAGGCTCTATATCGTTAATATTTCCGGGCACTATTCCACCCCAAAGTCCAAAATCCACATAGGATTTATTATTTATGGCTGCAAGCTTAGTGTTCAAAGCATCTACACTAGTTGTTGACGGTATGCTGTTGAGAGGCATCTCAGCTAAATATGATATCCCTGCAGCGCTAGCGGCAGCACTACCTGTCGTAAAACCTTCCCAATGAATACGACCTGGTTCATTAAAATGAACATGAAGATCTACCGATCCAGGAAGACAATACGCACTATCGCCATCTACTTCACTTTTAGAACTTCCAGTAATGTTCGGAGAAATCTCAGCAAAACTTTCATCAATTATTCCCAGATCTACGAAATGCCATGCATCATCTTTGATGACACGAACGTTCCTTATAATAGTATCGAACATAACACTAAAAATTTTTATCAATTATGAGCACGGCTCGAAGCATAGCTTTAAAAGCTAGAATACAATCTGCATTTGATGCATATTCGTCTGGGTGATGGCTAAGTCCATCTTTGCAGCGCACAGCAAGCATACTTGCAGGACATACTTGAGCTACTTTCATACTATCATGACCAGCTCCACTAAACATGCGTGGAGAACTACCCTGCATGACTTCACAACTTTCAGCTAATATATCTGTCAGTCTTTGATCTAATTGCGCGTCATCAGCTTCATGAACTAACTTATACTCAAACTTTAGAGCCGATCGATTCGCAATAGATTTAATTTCCTGACTTAATTTATCATGCACCCGTTTTAAACCTTTCAAATCAGGATACCGCATATCAATCGAAAACTTTACCGTTCCCGGTATAACATTACTGGCATTTGGAATTACCTCAAGGTGACCAACAGTTGCTCTTATGAGCTCATCGCTTTTACACATTTGATTAACAGCCAGAACCATTTCACTCGCTACAGGCAAAGGATCATTGCGTAAACTTGCCGGGATAGTGCCTGCATGACCTGCGCAACCAGTTAAAATAATCTCAGAGCGAAGCTGGGCCGCTATGTTTATAAACACACCCAATGCACGATTAGATTTTTCTAAGATTGGGCCCTGTTCTATATGAGATTCCAAAAATACATCCTGCGGACGTATGTATGGCGTCTTATATGCATTAAGAATCATATCAATTGACTCTGCACGATCTACTAACCACTCCCCAAGTGTCTTTCCATATTCATCTTCTTTATGAAGCCATTCTTCTTTAAACAGCCCGGTTAAATATGCACTTCCCAAGAATGTAGTGTTAAAGCGCACGCCCTCCTCGTCGCAGAATGCTAAAACTGATAGATTATGATTAAAGGGATGTTTTGATTCAACGATAGCTTCAACTACAGCAATTCCTATTAAAACACCCAAAATGCCATCAAATGCTCCAGCATTAACCACTGTATCATAGTGCGAGCCTAAATGTATACGGGGAGCTTCTGTGCCTTCTTTTGAAAATGATCTTTGACCATACACATTGGTTAATGGGTCATTAAACGTCTCCATTCCAGAAGCATCCATCCAACCCTTTAACTTATACGCTGCCTCTTCAGAAGCCGGTGAAAATATAATGCGCTCAATCCAATCACTTCTCTGAGAAATCCTACGCATAATAGCGAGGCGTTTTATCAAGCGTGCACCTGCTGATTGTGTAGCACTTTCGAGTGAATTCATTCAATTAACTCCCGCGATAGGTTGAATAGCTCCAGGGCGAACATAGCAATGGTACGTGGTAACCATTACCTTCAACTAAGTTTACTTGGAGCACTACTTTGCCCAAGAAAGGAGGGTCTGAGAGCTGCACACCCATTCTCGAGAAGTAGCTAGCTATATCAAAGATAAGACGATAAGTACCTGTTATCATAGCCTCACCTGAAATAATAGCTTCACTAGATCTACCATCCTCATTGGTTAATCCTGCAGATATTTGATACCAATTCCCACCCGGTTCTTCAAACTCTAGAGTCCAACTAACTCCAGAAGCGGGTTTACCATGGTATGTATCTAAAACGTGTGTCGTAAGTTTTGCAGTCATAATAGAAATTATAAATGAGCTAGATCGATTATAGAGCAAAGACGATGCCATCCAATACGAGTGATTTGAAAGAGACAAGCTGTCCTTTCAGTATTTAAGTCAGACTGCATACGCTCTTTCAAAATCGGTAAAACATCGATTGCAGAATTTTCGGCAAGACATAGTATGAAAGGATGTCCGAATAGTTGTCTGTAACGGACTAGTTCATTCCTCAGTTGATCGATTACAACTAATGGGAGCGACGAAAACCCAGCTTTAGACTGCTCTTCCTGAGAAAATCTTGTCAAGCGAGGTAGTTGCTCTAACTTTGCTGCTAAATCAGGATGCGCTCTTATGAGTGACAATTGGGTATCATGGGAGGCACCATTAATTAAGGAAACGCATGTGTCATGCAATTCCTTAACTGTATTAAATGGGCGATCATTGAATGTTTTTTGAATGACCCAAGGAGAATGCTCATAAACGCCTTTAAGGGCACTACAATATTTTACATTATCGAATTTATTTAGTTGATGTAAACTAACTGCACTCATCCGTTACTTAATTAATTTGTGGATAGCGACCCACGTTGAATCTATCAGCTAGATTGTAAGTTATTATTCCTGCAAGGACTAGAAAAACTCCTATTAATTTGAATAAAGTTAGCGACTCTCCAAGCAGAATGAATGCACTGAAAACAGCAATAGGTAACTCTATAGATGCTACGACACCTCCCAGGCTACTTCCCGTTAAAGGTAGGCCTTTCATCAAAAAAATGACTGGCATTGTTTGACCTACTATTCCCAGTAAAATAGCGAAAATATAAAATCTTAAACTATTATCTCCAAGATCATACCATAACGTTGGTTCAAAAAATAAAATAGTCGTACAGCCTAAGAAACCTATACTAGAAACCGTAAAAGATCGAAATTCAGCAGAAGTATATTTGCCTACATCAGGAGTTAAGATAAACACGATAGCATAACATACAGACGCGCAAGTGGCGGTAATAACTGATGCTAAAATATTTGTTTCATCGAAAGTAGTAAAAATCTGAGTGGTCAGAGTAGCACCAAAAAGCACAAATGTTATCGCTGCAGTCTTAATAAAAGATAAATGCTCATCCCTCTTCAATAAAGAGAACCCATAGACTACTGGTAAATAAAGAAACATTAACGTAGCAGGAATAGTAACAGGACCTAAACTGTATGATAGAAAAAGGAAATAACCAACTCCTACTGTTGCTAAGCCAATTAATAGCAGTCTAAACCACTGAGAGAATCCAGTTGGCCGTATTTGCTTAAAAAACTTAGACCAGAATAACGAAAAAAAGATGCAAGCAAACAGAACCTCCACTAAGAAAATTTGCATAAAGGAAGCGCCAAGTCCTAATGCATACTTAATCATCACACCATGGAAACCCCAACAGACACCACTGATAGCTATGTAAGCAACTCCCTTGCTAATACCGCTCAAGCTACTCAAAAATCTGATCCTCCAATGTCCATGGCGGTGAACAAGTTACACACATTAATAAGTCCAAACTAGTATTATTTCTTATAGAATGCCACTGGCCTGGTTTAATGGCAACAGCTTGCCCAGCCGAGATCAATTTTTCTTCACCATCTAAGTGCATGATACCTGAGCCCTTGATAATTTGATAAGTTTCCTCACTTAATATATGATAATGTTTCTTAACAGTTACTCCGGCTGGTATAGTAATACTCGCCACACTAAAATTTTTTAAATTACAGTTACGAGGACCTACAAATTCTGTTGCCACAGACTTATCCTCGGCAACATAAGGCTTACAATTAGAAATATTCACTATTTTCATAATATATCTTAAAAAATTAAATTTTATGAGTCTTGGTATGTTTATTGTGCCAGCAATTTTTATCTAAGAAAATACAAGACAATTTGCGAATATTAGCTGATCAAGCGGTTCCTATAGTACTGAAGTCCATCATCGCATACCAAATGAAGTTATTGAACCTAAGCCTTCAAGCACGAAAGAGTTTTTTAGCGGTGCTGAAACTGAACCTGACTTTAAATCTTATAATATTAATGAATCTATTAGGAAAGAGTAGTGTTACTCTTTTAGCGGCGTTAATTTATTATTATAATTCCATTATCAACAAATATCCCTCTTTCTTTAATCCATCGTTTTGAAATAAACAAATGAACAACGATCAGGCTTGCAAAGCATTACGCACGGTAAATTCGATTGCGGCGAAGGCAAAAAGTAAGGGAAAGCATCCATTTGCCGCTATTTTAATCGCTGAAGATGCAGAGAGCATGCTATTATCTGCTAGCAACATAAGCACTGTCAGGCATGCCGAGATCGAATTAGCACGTAAAGCAGCAGAAATGTATGACGCTGATTTTTTATGGCGCTGCACTATAGCCACCAACTTTGAGCCGTGCGCTATGTGCACGGGAGCTATTTATTGGGCAAATATCGGTCGCATCGTTTACGGTGTATCGGAAACAGAGCTTATCAAATTAACTGGCTCACATAAAGAAAATCCAACACTCAAATTGCCCTGCCGTGATGTAATTAAAGCTGGTATCAAGCAGATTGAAATACTTGGGCCTTACAAATCTGTAGAGGACGAGATTTTAGAGTTACATCGTAACTTTTGGTTATAGCTGTTTAGACTAAGTGTAGGAAATTACCTCGAAAGACTGGACGATTTTTCAATTCTATTTCCTTTTATCCAGTAGACGACTAAGTAAACAACTGGAGTGTCAAAAAGAGCAACAAGTAGCTTTAACAAATAGGACCCGATGATTACTTTTGATAATACTGAGTTTGGAATAACTCCATAAAATCCAATTGAGTAAAAGATTATAGTATCAAAAAATTGTGAGCCCCAAGTAGAAATATTGTTTCGTAGCCAAAGCATCTTTTCTCCAGTTTTTTTCTTAACCCATTCAAAGACGTAAATGTCCCATAGCTGCGCGAAAAGTGTCGCTACAATTGAACCAGCAACAATTCGTGGAGCTGCGCTAAAAAGAGTAACATAAGCGTCATTATGTGGCCAACCTTCTGCTGCAGGAAGCAGTGTCGCTATGTAAATGAGAAAGGTGGCGATTATATAAACAGCCGCGCCAAGGTAGACCATCAGACGGGCACGTTTTGGTCCCCAAACTTCGGCTACCGCATCAGTACATGGGAAAGTGAAAGCATGGGCAAAAGAACCATAGCTGAAGGCAAGCATGCCGAGACCTAAGTAAGACAGATCCAGCGGCACAAGCTTTACAGTAATGGATTGAAGTATGCCCCAAAAGCCTACGTACAATCCTAGTAAGATATAGTATTTATACTCCGATGGAGCTGTAATTAATGTGGTCGAACTATTCACAAGCCATAAATTTCGCTCGGATTAACTAATTGGGCTTAAGTGCTCTTGTAAGTATCCCAATTTTTTGCTATTACTCACACACTTGGGTAATAGCTGTATGTGTATTATTGTTTATGAAATAAATGCAGAGTTAGCTCACATAACTTTTCCTGCTTAGCTTTTGATAGCAGTCCTGCCAAAACACTGCATAAATTATGCTATTGGTTAGGTTTATTATACTTCGTACGTTATTAACTCTTCGCTTGAGATGCCATGATCCTTCGCTGGATATGCTCGCCTGCAGTAATAGGACTGTATCTATGTGGTTTTTCTGGCGTTATACATTTAGGAAATGTCTCAATGATAACATCTGGATCTGGATCACTAAAAAAAGCGATTGAGAGACGACCGTTTTTCATTGCTGCAGGTCGTGGGACGACGCGGTGCGGTGTTGATTTAAAAAAGTCGTTACTCCAGCGGGAAATTAAATCGCCTGTGTTAATGACTACGGTTCCTGGTATCGGTGGGGCGTCTATCCACTTTCCGTCTAAACCTTGTATTTGTAAGCCTCCTTCTGCATCTTGAAATAGAACGGTGAGAGTACCATAGTCTGTATGAGCACCTGCTCCAAGTTGACCTTCGCTGACACATTTGACTGGTGGATAATGCAAGAGGCGTAAAGTTTGCGTAAGTCCAGTGTGTCTTTCGTCAAAAAATCCTTCAGGTAAATCTAGTGCAATTGCAAATGCAGCCATTACATCCGAAGCAATGTGAGTAACGTTTTTGTAAAAGATGCGCATAAAGGCTTCAAACTCTGAATTTGGCCAATATTCAGAACCACTGGGAATGTTTGCAAGGTTGCGTGAAGTGAATGTTTCTTTTAAATCTGCAGGTTTACTGGGGTCAAGGGCCTCACCCTTCATTGCCGTGTAACCATGGTTGAGAATTGCACTGAAGGGAACCTTTGTTTTCTCATCACTTAAAAAAAGAGACTTTGCTACACTAAAAGCCGTCTCGAGTAGATACTCTGACATTCCGAAATTCTTTAAATATAGAAAACCTACATTGTGCGCCGCATCATATATTTCTTGAGCAACTTTGTTTCGCCCCTCTTTGCCTCCCTCTCTGAAGGGCACCATATCAATAATGGCTAAATTAGGTATCATTGCAGACATGCGGATATAATTTAGCAGTAACTATACCAGTCAGCATACTTGGATATAAATAGTTTTTTGATGAGAATAAGAGCTACATATCTGCTTAGTGTATAGCTCAGTCATAAGTATGATCCCATTAAGCTCGCCACGCCTTGCGAAGTTCTCGGGCGCATTAGAACTGCCAGTAAGTGCTTTTCGATTGTGGACTTTAGAATGCCACAAAAGGCTACTTATACTCCTATGAAATAAATCATTTATACTCGGATGGAGCAGTAACTGATGCACTCGAATTGTTCGCAATTGATAAATTATGTTTGGTTTACTTCACTTGGGGTAGGGTGCTGCTATAGGTATCCCAGTTTTTTACTATTTCTCGAACCACAGGGCTTCCAACAGTATATGCATTTTCTATAGATGGAATAAATGCAGAATAACCTCCCATAACTTCTCCCGATTTGCTCTCTATAGCAGTCCCGCCGGGCCACTGCATCGTATAGTTGCTCGCAGCTCGAAGCATCATGACCCTTGAGCAGTCTACTAGATTAGCTTGTTCAAGAAATTTTAATGCAATCATCATTCCACTGCCCTCCATTGCAGATGCAACGAATTCACCTTTGCCATCTGTCCAATACTCGACCCAATTGTTGGCCCATTCATTTTCGATGGCTCCATGCCAGAAGTTCATTGCCGCTAAGTAACTACCGCGCAGAACAAATGGTGGCTTTTGCCCCATAGGTGTTTCGGTGAATCTTCTACGCCGAATAGCGATAGCTTCTGTGTCCATTAGTTGGATTTCTTTTGTGCGTGCGAATGCCCAATTAGTTAGCGACTCATTTAATTTGAAGTAGGATCCTTCATTTGCAGGACGCGGCTGTTGGTATGGACTTTTTGCTCGAAATGGGAACCGCCCAGTTGACCAGCCTTTAGGGGCTTCGCGAATGTCAATGGTATGAGAGAGATCACCATCGATTACCCAATCGACCCAACAGACACTTGCTAATGAGGCGTCTGCTGGGTCAAAACCTGCAATTCCAGCTAGCAGCCAATAGGATTGGGAAAAATCAAAGCGCGGGTCTAATGCGACAGCTGTTATGCTCGCAGCTGCTTTAGCGGTTCCAATACCAGTAACCATGCCTAGCACTCCGTCTTGGTCGTTCCAGTAAAGGTCACGATTCCCGTGCGGAAAAGGGATTCTTTCGCTGAGGGGATATCTTTCTACCCACAGTTGGAACTCGCCAGGATCATCTGCAGTAACATCACCTCGTTCAAATAATGCAACGACTACGACCTTTACTTTTTTAGGTTCAATGTCGGATCCTGTTAGTACGAAGGTAAGTAATAAGTTTAAAGAAATTAGTATTAAGGAATTTTTCACATTAAATCTTAGCAAATGATAGACCATAAACTGGAGAATAAAAAAATTCTCTAATACTATGGCTCGTTATTGAATTTTATTGTTATTCTGGTCTCGGTCTTGCTTACATAGTGAGAGTGAAGTGGTTTGTAAAAGGTGATTTTGACGGTTTTTTTGGCTTAGGCCTAAATAACTTTATCAATTTTTTGCTGATTATTAATCTGAGTTTATTTGTGCTCGGCTTTGATGTAGAATTTGTAGCGAAGCGTATTTTGCCCGCTATGGCCGTCGGCATTCTTATTGGAAACATCTTTTACAGCTGGCAAGCGCACCGTCTAGGAGTAAAGCTAGGTAGAGATGATGTAACAGCACTACCTTACGGGATCAATTTATTAACGATTTTTTTCTTCGTTTTTTATGTTATGGTCCCAGCACAGCAAATTGCCTTGAGCCACGGGTTAAGCAAGCAAGATGCTGATATCATCGCTTGGAAAGCTGGAATTATTGCTTGCCTTGGTTCTGGCATAGTTGAAGTGATCGGATCTTTTTTTGTCCATCACATTCGCAAAGTAGCTCCTCGCGCTGCTTTACTCTCCGCGCTAGCAGTGATTGGTATTTTCTTTATAGCAGCTGACTACTGTTTTCGCGCTTATGCATTTCCTGAGATTGGGATCCCTACACTCTTGCTTACTTTATATTTCTACTATGGCGGCATTCAACTGAAGGGCAACATTCCTGGCGGGTTGGTTGTTTTGGTCGTTGGAGTTGGAGTCGCATGGTCGACCTACTTCATTGGCATTCGCAGTCCGATTGATGCATTGTCCGACAGTGGCTTATCTCTTGGGGTTTATTTACCTGGTGCCTACGGATTGGAGGCTTTAGGCTCAATTGGGGAAATGATCTCATACGCGGCGGTAATTCTTCCTTTAGGACTGATTAATGTGATAGGCTCTATGCAGGTGATTGAATCGGCATCTGCAGCAGGCGATGATTTTGCACCGAAGGAAACACTTTTAGTAAACGGGATCGGTACAGTTGTAACAAGTTTCTTAGGGTCCCCTTTTCCTACGACTCTTTATATCGGTCATTTAGGCATGAAGCAGATTGGCGCACGTGCAGGTTACTCTCTCATGAATGGAACTTTTATGGCGCTACTTTGCGTGACAGGAAGCTTTGGAGTCCTCGCACAATACATTCCTATTGAGGCAGGTATGGCTATTTTGATATGGGTTGGCTTTACCATTGGGGCTCAAGCTTTTCAAGCGGTTCCGGATAGGCACGCTCCTGCCGTAATTGCAGGACTAATTCCAGGTATTGGTGCTTTTACCGCACTCATGATTAAACGTGTTCTAGGATCAGTTGGCTACGGAACCGAAGCGCAGCCATATAGTAGTGAAGTTTTTGCCCTAATGACTGAAAAGGGAAATCTTTTTGCACACGGAGTCTTTGCACTGGAGCAGGGATGGTTATATTGCTCAATTATATTTACTTCTCTTATGGTTGCGATAATCGATAAACGTTTTACCGCGCTAATGGCTTGGCTTGCCGCTGCAGCAGCCATGGCTGCCGCTGGCATAATTCATAGCTTTATTATTTTTGATCAAGATATTACTACGAAGCTTGGACCTGCTTGGCAGTGGGTCTTTGGCTATCTTGTTGCACTTGCTTTACTCGCAATTGTGCGTTTTTGTTTAGTGAGACGAAACGATCTTCATCAAAAAGCACCAGGACCTGCATTCAACCGCACTTCTGATAGCTAGTTTCATAATACAAAATTACCCAAAAAGAATTCGTGAAAATTCACCGTATAGAGACGAACAGTGGTGATGTCAGATGGGCGAGTTCTGAGAATTCTAAAGACTTTTACTTGTTAAATGGATCTCTTGAGAGTTTCACCGAAACCACTGAAGTGGTTGCTGCCAAAAAAATTCTTCCCCCTGTTATACCGCCAGCAGTTTATATTATTGGTTATAATTATGCAACAAATGTAGAGCAAGCACGGGTAGAGGCAGGTTCATATCCTGTCGTAGTAATGAAGGCTACAAGTACAATTATTGCGACTGGTGATTCCATCGACCTTCCTAACCCTTCAACTTCAGAGCAAATTGATTACGAGGGTGAACTTGCAATAGTTATTGGAAAGCGGGCAAAGGATGTGCCTGCAGACTCTGTTTCAGAATATATTTTAGGTTATACGATCGCAAATGATGTGACGGCTCGCGATTGGCAACAAGGTGGCGCAGGCAATCAGTGGGTGCGCTCGAAAAACTTTGATACTTTTTGTCCATTAGGCCCAGCGATTGTTACTACAGATTCGCTGAATTTTGATGACGGCTTAATGATACGAACTTGGCTAAATAAAGAGCTCCGGCAGGAGGATACAACCGCGTCGATGATATTTACTATTGAGGAGTTAGTCGTCCATTTATCAGCGAGTAATACTCTTTTGCCGGGCACTGTAATCCTTACAGGTACGCCAGCGGGCACTGGTAAACAGCAGGACCCACCCGCCTATTTAAAGACTGGTGATAGTATTACTATCGAGATAGATGGTCTGGGTGTGCTAGAAAATATTGTCTCTTAAGGTAGATTATTTTTGTTTGAACTGCTAGCAAGTTCTACGAAGCTCCGCAATTGTTGAATAAGGCGCATTGTTAGTAAAAGAGCTCCAAGTGCCAGCCCAGACGCTAGCCCGATCCATAAGCCTCTAGCCCCAAAGTTGAATTTGAATGCAAAAAGCGCGCCGAAAGGAATTGCGAATATCCAAAAGCTGAAAAAAATTAGTATAGTGGGCACTATTACATCACGCAGCCCTCTTAATGCGCTCATACTAATTGCCTGTGCTCCGTCAAATATTAAGAATAAGGCTACAATTTTCAGCAATGATGCTGACAGTTCGACTAGATATGGATCTGAGCTGAATATTCGTGCAACAGTAGGACTCAATAGAATAAGTGACAAAGCAAAGAAGCCAGTTATTAAGAACGAAGCAATGTGCGCACTCCAAGTAATCGGGTAACAAGACATCGCATCTTTGCTACCAATACTATGACCGACTCTTATGGAGACTGCCATCCCGATACCTAGCGGAAACATAAAAATTAATGCCGTGCAGGTAAGCGCAATTTGATGAGCGGCTAAAGCTGTACTTCCAAACTGCCCGATTAATAATGCGCTAATTGAAAAAGATCCAAACGCAATGGTTAATTGACCCGCCGTAGGTAATCCGATCTGTAAAAGAGATAGGATTTTTTCTTTATTGAGTCGGCCTATCCACTTTTTTGGAAGGCTAGAAGCTAGCATTTTCGACTTGTTTATATAATATAAAATAACGAACAGAACAGTCATTCGCGATATGAATGTTGCCACTCCAGCGCCTATCAATTCCAAGCGAGGGAAGCCTAAATTCCCAAAAATGAGAATATAGTTCAAAGCAACATTAAGGGCAACTCCACCTAACATAATCCAAAAAACCGCCCAAGGATGATTTTTTGCCTCACAGAAGCTTTTAACTGTCAAAGCTGGAACCGCTGGTATCAGCGAAATCGATAGCCAAAAAAGATATTTTGGAGCTAGAATAGTGACTGACTGAGGTTGTTTAAAAATATATAGTATAGGATTCAATGCACACAGAATAAAAGCTAGCGAGATGCCTATTAATACTGCTATTGACAGACTATTTCTTAAGATTTCTGCCGCTTCTTGATCTCGTTTTGCACCATGCTCATGTGCTGTATTCACCGAGACCGCTATGAATAGTCCAATAGCTGCTACAAAGAAAGTATTGAAAATTACATTTGCGAATGCTGCCGCTGCAAGTTCGGTAGTTCCTACTCTACCAATCATCACTGTATCTGCGAGGCCGATAAGCATTTGGCTCACGTGTCCGACCATGATTGGTAAAGCTAGAGCTAGTGTCCTCTTGTTTTCTATGAGCACTGAAAGCATAACACATTGCCTCGCATGATTGATTAAAAGGAAAGCCTTATGTTTTCTTTTGCTGAAAATTATTATTTTCTGATCGACCGCTTGTTTTATGTTTAGATCGTGTGCTCTGGTAAAGAAACTGCTAATACGCCATGGTGATAGATAAAGAACCCCAAACAGAAATATTGTATATGCATGATGCACGGATGTCACCTTGTCCGGCATTATTGGCAGCATTCCAACAAGTTATCGCCATGTTTATTGGATGCATAACTCCAGCATTAATTTTTATTTCTGCAGTTCAGATGGATGAGGCGACACAAAATTACTTAATTAGTATGTCCTTAGTGACGGCAGGATTAGGTACTTTTTTGCAAGCACGTCGATTCGGATGGATTGGTTCAGGCCTGTTATCAGTAAATGGTACGAGCTTCGCTTATTTGGATTTGTTGCTACGCGCTGGCTCCGAAGGTGGTCTTGCGCTTGCTTGTGGCATGGCTTTAGCCGCAGTTCCACTGCAGTTTGTTCTCGCGTTTTTTCTGCCATCATTGCGCCGTATCTTTCCGCCTATAGTTGCTGGTATAGTCGTTCTGCTGATAGGTCTAACACTTATTCCAGTCGCCGGATATTACATCACTGCTGGAGCCGATAGCGGGTGGACATGGTCGCAAAAATTACTTGTTGCGGGTTCGGTTGCAGCGGTCTTAATACTGACCCAAGTCTTGGGTAAGCCTTTACTCAGGGTTGCAGGACCACTTTTAGCCATTGGCGTGGGCTATTTATTAGCAGCTATTATGGGCTTACTTTCTTGGCCTGAAAGCACAAATACGGCATTTCTAGTTCTGCCACAGCCACTATATGCTGGACTTGCATTTAAATGGGATCTGCTTTTGCCATTTGGGATTATTTATTTGGTTTCTTCGATCGAGGCAATTGGCGACCTAACAGCGACTGCCAGTCTTTCTGGTCTAAAGACAACGGGCAATGACTTTTGGAAGCGATTGCGTGGGGGTATTTTTTCTGACGCGATTACGACTACAATTGCAGCTATGATTTCGGTCTTCCCAACCGCGACATTCTCTCAGAACAATGGTGTGATACAGCTAACTGGTATAGGAGCACGACAGGTTGGCTACTACATTGCTGCAATTTTGATTGTTGCGGGACTAATTCCGCAAACAGGCATATTCTTTAGTATGATGCCAAAGCCTGTCTTAGGAGGTGCTACACTTGTTATGTTCGGCCTCATTGCTGGAGCTGGCTTTCGGTTGATTAATCAGGATAAACTTGGGAATCAAGAAGTTCTCATTATTGCCGTCAGCTTAGGCATGGCTTTTGGAATTCCTACTCAAGAGAATTTCGTGGATTCATTGCCTAGTGTGCTTGCGGGTATATTAGGTTCCTCCGTAGCTACGGGAGGGCTTACCGCAGTTTTAATATGCTTGATTTACCGGCGCCCAAAGACCGAATTGGAAGAGGATATTTTAGAAAGATAAAACAGTTACTACCTATGGAAAAATCAGCTATACCGGCGTATCCACCCGAGCTTCTCGAGAAAAGAAGTGCCCGAAATTCACAAGCAATGATAGATTTTCGAGGTTATACAGTAGAGTCGTTTCTGCGTGCGTATCGCGACTGCGGTCCAATCTTTAGAACGAAGGTCAACGGCCTAGATGAAGTTGTTTTTGGTGGACTCAAAGCCAACGAAGAAGCGTGGTGTCGTCCGGATGAATGGAGCTATGGCAAAGCGGTGAAAGTCTTTCGTGAAGAGTTGAGTTCACTTCATCTGACGCAATTAGATCGCGAGCCGCATCGCCGGAAACGTCGTTTACTAAATAAGGCATTTAAGACCAGTTCTATCATGGAGTGCTTACCGCAGATAGCAGAGCAAATAAGACTAGGCTTAAAGAGGATCAACGGTATTGAAGTCGAACTGCATGAAGCGCTGATGGACGTCTACACAAGGGCACAGTCTGTTAGTTCGATTAAAGAAACACTCTCTGATCATATGGTTAAAAAGATGGTTGATTTTGAAGAAGGTTTTATCGGGGCGCTATTTCTGAACGATCAGGAACGGGAACTAGTTTACAGCCGTTCAAAGTATACCAACCTAAAGTCAGAGGTGCTTAGCTATTTGCACGGGATTGTTCGGAAACGGCTTACGGGCGAGACAGCAGACGATTTACTCGATGCAATCATACACCAAAAGACCTCAAGCTCCATCGAGCCACTTTCAGAAGAAGAGTTGATTTACGATGCGTATCTATTACTGATCGCTGGAACAGGCAATACCTCAAAGACTCTCTGCTATTGTCTCTATGAACTCGCTAACAATCCAGAATGGACAGCAAAGCTGATCGAAGAAATCGGTCAATTCGATGCGAGCTCTATGGCGCGAGGAATGGCTAATTTCCCCTTGTTGAAGGCAACGTTGATGGAGGCGGAACGTCTTTTTCCAGCCGCTCCAGTGCTTCCCCGAATTCCTTCCAGAGATTTAGATTTTGTTGGTTACGAGTTAACACCAAAAATGCACTGCCTACATCTAGTTTCTTTGATGCACTTTGATGACTCCGTGTATGAAGATCCATTTTTATTCAAGCCGCAAAGATGGATCGACAATGAATACCCGAAGCTCGCCCACGGAACATTTGGTGGAGGCTCTCATGTTTGCTTAGGAATGAATGTAGCGCGTATTCAGTTACCTCTTACGCTCGGCTACCTACTTTCAAATTACAATTTTTCGATTACCAAGAACCCTAAGAAAGAACACTACGCCTTCCCCAGTGAGGTCGACTCAATGACAGTTCGAATGAATGTTGTTTTGAGATCTAAATAACAATTGTATCAATACAACATTCATTCCTACAAATTATGAAACGACCAAAGCTTAATATATGCCCTTTAATTATTCTTCTGATTTTCGTCGGCTGTTCCTCAAAGAAGTCGCTAAATTATGGCCCACAATCCTTCTATCAGAAAGGCTTTACCGCGATTGTAGTAGCTTATGAGCCGGAGATGCTTGCCTTGCTTGAGACAATCGAAGCAAATCCCACCGCGAAAATTTTTGATGAATACACCTTCAAAGGAATAAAATACCGCCTAGGGACGTATAACGAAAGACCGATCCTAATTTTTGCCACAGGTATCAGTATCGCTAACGCTGCGATGTCAATGCAGATGGCATTTGATTATTTTCCGGTCGATCAGGTGGTCTACATGGGCATCGCAGGTGCTGTTAACCCCAAGTGGCAACCTGGCGACGTGATCGTTCCAGAACGTTGGTATTATCACGACGAGAGCGTCTATTCCAACCCCAAGCCTAAAAATGATGGTGAGTATATTTTGCCTGAGTTTTATATTAGCTTTCTTGAGGATCGAAAAAAACGTCAAGTCGATGACCCACATATACCTGATTATAAACCATTTCGCTTTATTCATCCTGATGATGTCTTAATCATTAAAGACGGGATGGAGGAGCCATCTGCTAAGGCATATTTCGCTGCCACACCACGACTACTGGAAGCAGCCCGTGCTGCGATTGAAGCATTACCTCCACAGAGTATTATCGGTGAACGCTTCTCAAAATTTTCGGTTGGTGGAAATGGAGTCACCGGATCGGTCTTTGTCGATAACCGAAACTACCGCAAGTGGACCCGGGAGGTGTTCAACGCTGAGGTTACCGAAATGGAGTCGGCTGCAGTCGGGCAAGTGTGTGAAATCAACGAAGTCGACTGGGTGATAATTCGGTCAATCAGTGACCTAGCTGGCGGACAAGAGGGTGTAAACGTCGAACATATTTATGATGTCGAAGCCTCTCGAGCCGCTGCCGCTCTACTGTTTGCTTTACTCGACGAGCTGTAATTCATATATATTGTTTTATGTTGTCTGCCGAAGACGTTATTGAGCACTACCAGTTAGAGCCATTAGATCAGGAAGGAGGTTTTTTTCGGCAAATCTGGTTGAGCCCAATTCGTATTCAAAACTCTAATTTATCTGGTGCCTATCCCAGGAAAGGCGACCGCCCAATTGGCACGTTGATTCATTTTCTAATCACACGAGATTGCTTTTCGGCTATGCATCGGCTACCGACGGAAGAGCACTGGATTTATCATTTCGGAGATTCCTGCGAGATGTTGCTATTAAACGAAGACGGGAGTTCCAGATTAAGTCGGGTCGGTTCAAAACTCGATGAAGGAGAGAGCATCCACATTATAACTCCGAAAAACTCATGGCAAGGCACTCGTCTGATTGAAGGTGGAGAATACGGCTACATGTTCGGCAGCTGTGTGATGATACCGGGATTTGATTGGACTGATTTTATACTGGGTGATCTTGAGAAACTAACCCGCGACTATCCGTCTCGCTCTGAAGAAATTCGAGCACGTATACGTATAGAAGCAATTAAAGGATCCCTCTAGGTATGAGCGGTGATTACGCGATCCCAAACCGACCAAATCTATGGATTTCGACCTCTCGCTGGATATTCTGTCTTGCCAGCTTGGGGTTTATTTGTGCACTCCTGTCAATGCTACCTGCGGGTCCGTTAGCCGAAGAAGCTGAGATGGGGCAGGGGCATTGGAGCTCAATGTTACCGCCTCTTGTTGCGGTCGTAGTCGCAATTTCGTTTCGCTCTCTGGTCGCTGCACTGAGCTGCGCCTTTATCACTGGGGCAATTCTTTATTACGGCTGGAATCCAATCACGTTTATTCCCAGCGCTCTGAAAAACTTTCTCCTCGCGAATGTACTTGGGCAGTTTTCGCTCTATATTTTTGGCTTTCTTTTTGCCTTGGTCGGCATGGTGCACGTTCTTTACAAAAGCGGAGGTATCCAGGGACTTGTTTCAATTTTTTCAAACATCGCGAAGACTGCCCAGACTGCACAAGGTGCAACAATGGCTTCTGGCCTGATGATCTTTTTTGACGATTACTCAAATACCATTGTTGTTGGACAGACGATGCGCAGTTTGACGGATCGGTTTAAAGTATCACGCGAGAAGCTGGCGTATCTTGTAGATTCGACGACTGCGCCGATCGCAGGTCTTGCTCTGATTTCGAGTTGGATCGCTTATGAGGTTTGGTTACTCGGATCGACCGCTCACTCGCTTGGACTAGAGACAGGAGGATATGCCTTGTTCGTACAGATGTTACCGGTTCGGTTTTACTGCTGGGGCACGCTGATGTTTCTCGCTATTAATATTGTTAGTCGAAGAGAATTTGGACCTATGTTAAAAGCCGAACGAAGGGCGCGCAAAGAGGGTAAGCTGATATCATTGGATGCACGCCCGATACTTCGTGAGAATCCAAAACGTCTTGAGCCACCACTAGGAATTCCTTTCCGTTGGTACAATGCAGCTATACCCCTTTTAACGGTTATGAGTAGTTTGCTGTTCGGTATTTTCTTTGTAGGAATTAATCGTTTGAAACGGGCTGGAATCGAAGTGGATCTATTTTCTTTGTCTGGGTTTCGTGATATATTTGGTATCACTGTTTATGATCCAAGCTTGCCCGAAGGAGGTCCAGGGGTGCCGCTCGTATTGTTCTGGGCCGCTGTGATCGGCGGTTTAGTCGCGGTTTTAATGCCAGTATTACAGCGTATCTTGAAGTTTCGCGAAGCTGCTTATTCCTACATGGGATCTTTGCCGACGCTTGGAGTAACATTGTTTATTTTACCAATGGCATGGGCTATGAAGACTATATGTGAGTCTTTAGGTACGAGCTACTATCTTCTCTCACTAGTTGGAGATAGCTTGCCGCTTTTGGCAGTGCCATTACTAACTTTTCTTCTTGCTGCTGGAATGGCTTTCGCAATGGGTACAAGTTGGGGGACTATGGGGGTGATGATTCCGATTATGTTGCCTTTCGTCTGGACGCTTGGAATAGATCATCCTTCACAGATGATGGTTTTTGTCCTAACTTCAGCGGCGGTACTTGATGGCGCTATTTTCGGCGATCACTGTAGTCCGATCTCAGACACGACTGTTCTCTCATCTGTGGCAACTGGTTGCGATCATTTGCATCACGTCGCGACACAGTTGCCATATGCGCTTGCAACAATGTCTATAGCGAGTGTGACAGGCTACATAGGTGTAGCTTTTTTCGGATTCCCGCCATGGCTCTTTTTTGTGCTGTTTCCAGTGATTGCTTATTTCCTATTTTTAGCAGTTGGACGTTATGCAGATTAGATCAGCAGAACTAACTTATTAAAAGAGCTGATCGAGAGTTGGGATGATCTCTTCAAGTTCAGTAACAACGGTAAAGAGTTCTTTATTAGCTAGATTATTTAAAAGAGTGACTAGTTTACCCCAAAAAGGCACCTGCAACTTTTTATCGATACGATTAAACAAAACGATCGGCTTGCCCGCCATCAGCGGATTGCCGGATTGCTTGAAGATTAGTAGAGCCAGCAGCTCTTGCACTGTACCTGCGCCTCCTGGGAATATAATAAAGGCATCGGATCTCTCTATCATGACTTCCATTCGTGTATAGATGTCTGGGCGTAGCCAAAAACTGGATAGCCCCTTCGGGAGGCCTTCTATTTCAATAATATGCGGTACATTCGATCCTGCGGTCCATCCTCCGGCCTCTACAGATCCCTGAACCACGGAACCCATAACACCAGTAGTGCCTGCCCCTGAGACGCAACCAAAGTTGTGATCAGCGAGTAATTTTCCGAGCGCGTATCCGTCTTCTATGTAATCTTCTACATCCATACTAGCGGAGCAAAAAACACATACCTTACTTTTTGTTACTGTTGGTAATGGTGTTTCAAAAGATAAAGTCGGCTTACTTATAATTTTTTTTCTTCCAGAATCAGGTATCCCAATTCTTGCTGCATATGACAAGTTTGCCAAAGCTTCTTTAGGTTCCTTAGAATGTAGTAAAAATTTACGGTAACTTTGACGAATAGTACCAAAAATTTCTAGTTGATCCAATAATTCGAATAAAAGGTCCCAAGATCCATCTGTATTAAGAATTACAGCAGGCTTACCTTTCAAGTCTGGATCGAGTGTTTGATAACCGACAAATATCGAGACCGCATAAAAGATATCTTCAATTTGTGCATTGGGCATAAAAATAAAGGCATCTGCCTCCTGTATTTTTAGTTCGATATTATCTAATGTGATAATTTGATCACCATAGGAATTGCTTATTTCCCATCCAGATGATACAAGCTCGCCCAACAAGAAAGATCGAATTTTTTGAATTGGATTGGTTATATCAGTGCGGTTACCTGACAGTGCGATTGTTGGCATAGTTATGTAGCAACATAAGCATTGCTCATGCCGAATTTTTATTAAATGAGCGTTTCAAGAGTGAATTAAACGCTTGTGATTATGGTCAGGGATAGTCCGATAGTATTTTTTAGTTGCAATTATAGTAAATTAGCTCTTTTCAAACAATATGGCACTTTACATGCTCTACCAAGGGAGCCCTAAAGTATTACAGGCTACTAACAACAAATACTTACATTATCATGCATAACAAATTATTAAGATACATTCTAGGAATCACATCTATCTGTGCTTTTTCTGTAACAATGCTTCAAGCCCAAGAGGAAGAAGAAGTAATTGTCCTCGATGAAGTCGACGCCGACTCTGTTCCCATTGAAGAGAGCAT
>QOOZ01000043.1 GCA_003331195.1 Puniceicoccaceae bacterium
CGTCTTTTTGGTGACAGTTTTCTTGGCTACCTTCTTAGCAGCCTTTTTGGCGACAACTTTCTTAGCCGCCTTTTTGGTGACTTTTTTAGCAACTTTTTTTGTGGAAGATTTTTTCTTTGTAGGCATGCTTATTAAACAGTTAAGTGTGAGTGAATATTATTATGAAGGGTGATTGAGTATTTCAGCACAGCGGGGTGATACGGCTCCCCAATTCTCGGTCTCTACGAGTTCGGGCACCCAGCGCCAACTACGTGGACAACGGACGCCATCTGCATGGGCGACTTTGACGTTAAGTTCGGAACTTTCCGAGGATTCGATCAAGGTGACCTGCGAAAGTATAAACAGTTCCGGTAGATCGTTTGTGTATTTTTGGAGGCGAGCAAACTCAGGGTTTGTTGATGAACCGGTGATTACGACCTTAGCATCTAAACTTTGTCCAATTGCCTTTTGCTGGCGAAGGCCTTCGAGGCGCTCATTGACTTGAGTTGAGAGAAAACTGCGGAGCGCAGAGATATCGGAAGCGGTTTCTGCATCGTCCCAAGCAGGGTCAACTACAGGCCAGTCGGCTAGTGCGATTACTTGTTCGCTAAAGTCGCTATTATTTTGAGCGTAGCTCCAAGCTTCGTCGGCAGTGAATGGCACAAGCGGTGCGATCAGGCGTGTGAATACAGAGAAGATGATGTGAATTGCCGTCTGTGAAGAGCGGCGGAGTGGGTCACTAGGGCTGCGGGTGTAAAGACGATCTTTGAGCACATCGTGGTAGGTGGCTGAAAGTGTATTGGCAACGAAGGGATCGATAAAGTCTTTGAACGCACGATGGAATTCGTAGAGATCATAGGCTTCGGTTACCTTGCGAACTAGCTGCGCGAGCTCGTTGAGTGCCCATTTATCGAGTGCGTTGAGCTGGTCGAGGGGGACGGCGTCGGTTGCGGGATTGAAGTCATGCAGGTTGCCGATCTGAAATCGAAGTGTGTTCCGAAGATTGCGGTAGTTATTAGCCACATTCTTCACGATTTTGTCAGAGACAGGCACATCGCCGCGATAATCCTGCGAGCAAATCCAAAGGCGGACTATGTCGGCACCGTAACCCTCAATCCATTCATTGAGTGGACGAGCGGCACCGTCACTTTTGGATAGCTTGGTGCCATCTTCTTTCACGATGAATCCGTGGGTGAGGAGGTTTTTATAGGGCGCTGCTTTATCGACGATTACTGATGTCCAGAGTGAACTTTGGAACCAGCCGCGGTGCTGGTCAGAGCCCTCGAGATAGAGGTCGGCTGGCCATTTCAGATTAGATCGTTTCTGCAGGACTGCACGGTGACTTGAGCCAGAGTCGATCCATACGTCGAGAGTGTCGTTGCCGCATGAGAGTTTTTCGACACTCGGCCAGTCGCTGGGGAGGGGAATGCCGTCGAGAATTTCGGCGGCGGTCTTTTCGAACCAAAGGTCAGTTCCAGCCGCAGCTACTTTCCTCGAAATTGCCCGAATGACGTCGGCATCCATGTAGGCATCACCGTCTTCATCGTAGAATGCTGGGATGGGGACACCCCAAGTGCGCTGGCGACTGATGCACCAATCGGGACGATTTTCTACAGCTGCGCGGATGCGATTCTTACCCCAACTGGGGATGAAGTTGACGTCTTTGAGGGATTCCAGCGCACGAGCGCGATCGCCGTTCTTATCAAGAGCGATAAACCACTGGTCCATCGCACGAAAGACGACGGGCGTTTTGGAGCGCCAGCAGTGGGGGTAGCTGTGAACAAACTTCTTCTTGGAAATGAGTGAGCCATTGGCAGCAGTGATACGCAGCACCCCAAGGTTGGCGTCGGAGGGCTTTTTACCAGCATCTAGGACGGATAGCCCGACGAGTTCGGCGGGCACTTGTCCGTCGTCCACGTAGCAACCCTCGTCATCTAGAGGGCAATAAACCTCGAGACCATTGTTAATTCCTGTAATATAGTCATCCAGTCCGTGACCCGGTGCGGTATGCACACAACCTGTGCCGCTATCTGTTGTGACATAGTCGGCGAGAAGGATCGGAGAGGGGCGATCAATAAAAGGATGATGCGCATTGAGCTTTTCCAGTTGTGCACCGAGGTAAGTCGCAATGATTTGGTGGTTTTCAATCTTACACTCTGCGACGACAGATTCGATCAACGCAGTGGCCACGATGAGGGTACCATGCTCAGTCGTCTTGATGGCAGAGTATTCGATCTTAGGGTGGACCGATACGGCTAGATTAGCGGGTAGTGTCCAGGGAGTGGTCGTCCAAATAAGAATCGAGCTGTCTTCGTCCGGTAGGTGTAGTTGGGTGCGAGCTTCGTCACTCAAACGTAATTTCACAAAGACTGAGATACTGGTATGGTCTTTATACTCGATCTCGGCCTCCGCGAGTGCTGTGGCACAGGGAATTGACCAATAAACAGGCTTTTTGCTACGATAAACAAGGCCTTGCTCGACAAAATTGGCAAAAGTTTCTAATTCAGCCGCTTCGTATTCGGGGTGGATTGTCCAATATTCGTTTGCCCAGTCAGCAGTGACTCCAAGACGTCCAAATTGCTCGCTTTGGATGATTCGGTATTTATCTGCAAATTTGGCGCAGGCTTTGCGTACTTCTAGGGGCGTGTAATCGGTGCGGCCAGAGTTCTGCAGTTCGCGGGAGACTTTGTGTTCGATAGGTAGCCCGTGGCTGTCCCATCCGGGGATGTAGGGGGCGTCATAGCCAGACATCCACTTGTATCGTAAGATCGTGTCCTTCAATGTTTTATTGAGCGCGTGCCCTAGATGCAAGTCGCCGTTTGTGAAGGGAGGTCCGTCGTGTAAAATGAAACTTTCGCCACCGCTATTTTTGGCCTGAATCTTCTCGTATAGACCGATCTTTTTCCAGTGATCAATGCGCTGCGGTTCGCGCTCCACCAAATTGCCACGCATGGGGAAATTTGTTTGTGGGAGATTGAGCGTATCTTTGAGGTCTTGCGCCATAATAAGAGACCAGAGGCCTTCTAAAATCGGCGCAGTGTGGTTTCTTGATTTACCAAGTCAAGCACTCAGAATTTTCTCGCGGAATATTCCTGAAAAGACTTTCCTGCGAGCTCTTAAACAATGCTAATTACACTCATCGAACTCCCTTTTGCCGAACTGCAGCTATTTTGGCTGCTGCTTTTACTCGCGGTCGGCTTTCTTGCATTAGCTTATGGCGGTGATGTGCTGACGAGCGGTGCGGCTGCTTTCTCCCTTAATTTTAAGATCAATCCGATTGTGGTCGGTTTGACCGTGGTTTCGATCGCCACATCATTGCCTGAAATGGCCACCTCATTCATGGCAGCCAAGGATAGTCCAGGTATCGCACTAGGTAATATCTTGGGGAGTAATATCGCTAATATCGCTCTAATACTCGGAATTGCCGCAATGATCGCTCCTTTGAAGATTAAGCGTAGATTAATACGCCCCGAAGTGCCGATTTTGATCGTTTTGACTATAATCTTTAGCTTATTTGCGATGGGTGGGGGCTTCAGTCGCTTGGAGGGCTTGATTCTACTTACGTTGACGGTCGTCTACCTCATCTACGTCGTCCGAGCTGCCAAGGTGAAGGACTCTAAGGATCAAATTATAGAAGGCAGTGATGCGATCGCCAGAAAAACGACTAAAGCTGCTATATTTTTCATCTTAATCGGCGGTACTCTTCTCGCTCTAGGAGCTGAGGTGCTAGTTGGCGCCTCTGTCGAAATAGCGATGCGGATGGGCGCGAGTGAGCTCTTTGTTGGACTGACCATTGTAGCCATCGGCACAAGTCTACCTGAACTCTCGGCCTCGGTCGCGGCTGTTCGAGCTGGCCATGGTGATATGTGCGCGGGCAATATTGTGGGTTCAAATATTTTTAATATGCTGCTAGTCGGCGGCGGCGTTTCCGCATTCGTGGGGATGGACGTTAGGGACGAGCTTTTACTGGTCGAATTTCCTGCTCTCATACTTCTCTCAGGTCTGCTCCTGTGGTTCTTTAAAAGCGGACATGTCGTCTCGCGCCGCGAGGGAGTCTCCTTGCTTTTTCTTTATGTTGGGATCCTCTCGCTTTCCGCACTCTCGCAGTTTGGTTACTTGTTTTGAAATCTGATTCCCAATTTATTAAATTTTAATTGAATTACTTATGTCTGAAAAACAAAAGCCAGTCGTCCTCATCATTCGTGATGGTTGGGGAGCCAATCATGATGCGTCCTACGATGCTTATAATGCCGTCAAACTGGCCAATACACCGGTCGCAGATCGACTGAGCGCTGAGTATCCACGCACTGAAATTGCGGCTTGCGGTCTGGAAGTCGGTTTACCTGCTGGCATTATGGGGAACTCGGAGGTTGGCCACCAAAACATCGGCGCAGGCCGTGTGGTCGACCAAGAGCTTGTACGTATCAACAAGGGTATCAAAACGGGCTCGGTTAAAGAAAGTCCTGCCCTGAAAGCTGCCCTCGATAATGTCCGAGTCAATGGTTCTGCACTTCATTTCATGGGGCTTGTTTCCGACGCTGGGGTTCACTCAATGCTGGATCACCTCTACGGCTTACTACGCATTGCAGAAGAGGAGGGTATCGAGAAGGTTTATCTCCATGCCTTTACCGATGGACGTGATACTGGGCCTTTTTCGGGAAAAACCTTCATCGCTGAAGCTGAAGCACAGATGGCTGTGATCGGTGTTGGGCAGATCGCTTCAATTGCTGGGCGCTACTGGGCGATGGATCGCGATAATCGCTGGGATCGTGTTGAACGCGCCTATGATTGCTTGATCGGTTCAAAGATTGAGCGTCGAGCCGATTCTGCCGCTGATGCGATTCAGCTACAATACGATTCGCCTGAAACCGATGGCACCAAGGGCGATGAATTTTGCCCGCCCACTACTATCATCGGTGCAGATGGATCTCCAGTAGGCAGCATTCAAGATGGTGATTCCGTGCTCTTCTTTAATTTCCGTGGGGACCGCCCTCGCGAGTTGACCCGTGCGTTTATCGAGGACAATTTTGAGGGCTTCGATCGCGGGACCAAGCTAGATGTATTCTTCGCTACGCTGAGCGAATATCAAAAGGGCCTCTGTCCGAACATTATTTTCCAAAAGCCACCCAAAATGGAGGACATTCTTGGTGGCTATATCGCAGACAAGGGGATTGGCCAGTTTCGTTGTGCTGAAACAGAGAAATTCCCCCATGTTACTTTCTTTTTTAACGACTATCGCGAAGAACCGTTCCCAGGTGAAGATCGTGAGCTTGTTCCTAGTCGCAAAGACTGCGCGACTTATGATGAAAAACCTGAAATGTCCGCATACGGTATCCGAGACGCGTCGGTGGCTGCTATTAGGTCCGGAAAATATGGCCTCATCGTGATCAATTTTGCCAACCCCGATATGGTCGGGCATACGGGTGTGCTTGAAGCGTGCATTGAAGCCTGTGAAATCGTCGATGCTTGCGTCGGTGATCTTTTAGCTGCGATCGACGATGTCGGTGGTTCAGCCATTATTACGGCAGACCATGGAAACTCCGACCAGTTATGGAACCACGAGGACAAGGGCCCGCATACAGCGCATACGCTTAATCCTGTTGAGCTCGTCGTTTACAGTGAGCCGTACAAGACCGCCCAGCTCATCCCATCAGGCACGCTCGGGGATGTCGCGCCCACGCTACTAAAACTCATGGGCTTGCCGCAGCCTGAAGCGATGACAGGGCATTGTTTGATTCGATGAAAATCACCTCTGCTAGTTATGCCGGTTGTGCTGTCGACCTTGAAGCTTGCCCCGTCTCAAATTTACCAGAGTTTGCCTTCGTCGGACGCTCTAACGTGGGTAAATCTTCATTGGTTAACATGTTGGCAGAGGTCAAAGGCCTCGCTAAAATTTCAGGTACACCTGGCAAGACGAAGCTGATTAATTTTTTCCGTATCAACGATCGTTGGACATTGGTCGACTTGCCTGGCTATGGTTTTGCTAAGGTCTCCAAAGCACAGCAAGCCGTATTCAATGAGCAAGTCAGCAGCTATCTGACTGGGCGTGAAAATCTGAAGCAAGTTTTCGCACTACTCGATTCGCAGTTGGAGCCCCTCGATACGGACCTAGCTTTTATTGATTGGTTACAGCAGTGCAAGATTCCCTATTCAATTATCTTCACGAAGACCGATCGCAGCGCTGACACCAAAGTGATCAGCCACGAAGTGCAGCTTATGCGAGCGCTTGATGACTATGGTCTCAAGCCAAATGAAGTCTTCAAATGCAGCGCGAAGACCAAGCGCGGTCGTGGTGCCATTCTTAACTGGATCGAAGGGCAACTGCCAAAAAAGCCAAAGAAGAAACAGGGCAAAGCCATTCAGCTTGCTTGGATGAAGAAGTAGACTGGCTTCCATTCAAGACTCCTGAATCTGCTTAGTTTAAAGCAAGCTGGGGCTTGCCGCTAATTCAAGTGACTGCATATTACCTGTATGCATTTTAAAGAGAATTCTCGCTTTAAAGAAACCATCGCCGCCTTCGATTCGCTCAATGGGCAAGACCACCATACTGACTTGTCATCTAGATGAATATCAGATGCGCTTAATCTATAATTTATAACTATTATGAGCGAAACACCACACATTGATATCGACTACGTCGCCAACTTAGCACGGCTGGATATGACCGAAGAGGAAAAGTCAAAGCTCGGTTCGCAACTCGACGACATCCTCGGCTACTTTGATAAGCTCAATTCCGTCGACGTCGAAGGTGTTGAGCCTATGGCGCACGCACACCGTGTCGCCAATGTTTGGCGCGAAGGCGACCAAACTGGCGAAACCTATGCCCCTGAAATCCTCACCGGCATGGCCCCTGATCACCGCGACAACCAAGTTGTTGTGCCCAAGGTGGTGGAATAAATACCTATCATCATCTTATCAATAATGTCCGACCTTCATTTTAAAACTATCACCGAACTCGCTGCTATGCTTGCCGCGGGCGATATCACCTCAGTCGCCATTACCCAATCAGTCATTAATCGTACTGCCGCCGTTGACGCTCAGGTGAAAGCCTTCCTCTCCTCTGATCCTGAAGATGCGCTCTCCCAAGCCAAGGCTTCCGACGAGAGGCGTGTAGCGGGCAAGTCGCTTGGGCCACTCGACGGCATCCCCATCGGAATCAAAGATACGCTCGCGGTTAAAGACCAGCCGCTGCGCTGTGCCTCCAAGATGCTGGAGAACTACGTCTCTCCTTTTGACGCCACTTGCATAACTAAACTCCGCGAGGCGGGTGTCGTTATCTGGGGTCGTCTCAATATGGACGAATTTGCTATGGGATCCTCGACTGAGAACTCAGCCTATCAGACTACCTGTAATCCTTGGAATCTTGAAACCATCCCCGGTGGCTCCTCTGGGGGTAGCGCCGCTGCAATGGCAGCAGGGGAGGCGATTGCCACCTTGGGCACCGACACGGGCGGCTCCATTCGCCAGCCAGCTGCGCTCTGCGGTGTAGTTGGGATGAAGCCAACTTACGGTCTTATATCCCGCTACGGCCTCGTAGCCTTTGCATCCTCTCTGGACCAAGTAGGTCCTTTTGCACGAACAGTCGAAGATGCCGCGCTCCTTATGGAGGCGATGCTGAGTAAAGACCCTCTTGATTCAACATCCATTGCCCCCCAGGGCGAAACTAATTACGCTGCTGCACTGAAAGAAAAGAAGGGTCCATGGAAGCTTGGCATTCCCCATGAATTTTTCGGCGAGGGCATCAATCCTGAAGTGAAGACCAACATCGAAAAAGCTATCGACTGGTATAAGGGTCAAGGCTGTGAAATCGTGGATATATCCCTCCCGCACTCTGAACTGGCGGTACCCGTTTACTACATCGTGGCTACTGCTGAGGCCTCTTCTAATTTAGCCCGGTTCGACGGCGTGCGCTATGGACATCGAAGCGACGAGGCAAAGGACGCCATGACCCTCTTCACTAAAAGTCGAGGCGAAGGATTCGGCGATGAAGTCAAACGCCGAATCATTCTCGGCACTTACGTGCTCAGTTCTGGTTACTACGACGCCTATTACCTCCGCGCGCAGAAAGTCCGTCGTCGTATCTTAGGCGACTTCGAAAAAGCGTTCGAGCAGGTAGATGCCATCTTGACGCCGACCTCTCCCACACCCGCCTTTAAACGCGGTGAGCGTGCCGACGATCCACTTGCCATGTATTTGAGCGATGTTTATACGATTTCAGTTAACTTAGCAGGCCTGCCAGCGATTTCCATACCCAGCGGCTTTACTGAAAGCGGACTACCCATCGGCCTCCAAGTGATTGGCAAGGCTTTCGGCGAAGCTGACATGTTTGCAATAGCGAATGCCTTCGAGCAGAGTCATGGCTACTACAAGATGATGCCCGCCTTGTAGGTTGGAGAGTTTTCAAATCTCTACTCCCTGCTTAATAAATATTCCAACTTTCCACTCATCCTTCAAATGCCTTACGAAGCCGTTATCGGACTAGAAATCCACGTGCAAATTAAAACTCGCACGAAGATGTTTACCGCAGCCCCTTACCAATACGGTGCCGCGCCCAACACCTTGACTGATGCTGTCGTGCTAGGTTTACCTGGCACTTTGCCTGTTCTCAACTACGCCGCGATCGAGAAATGTGCTAAGCTCGGGCTTATGCTCGGTTGTGAGATCGCCGAGGTTTGCAAATGGGATCGTAAAAACTATTTCTACCCTGATTCACCCAAGAACTACCAGCTCACCCAAAACGAAGAGCCGCTCTGCATCGGAGGCAAAGTCGAGATTGAGTTGCCCGGCCCTTCTCGTAACGTCGAAGGCGATCACCGATGGGTCACCCTAAACCGTATCCACCTTGAAGAGGACCCAGGTAAGTTGACCCACGAGGCTTTCGAAACCGTCATCGATTTCAATCGCGCTGGTATACCCCTAGCCGAGATCGTGACTGAACCTGATATGAACTCGTCGACAGAAGCCGTCGCTTTCCTCAACTGCCTACGTAATATGATCGTTTATGCGGGAATTTCAGACTGCGACATGGAAAAGGGGCAACTTCGTTGCGACGCTAACGTCTCCCTGCGTCCTGTCGGCACTGATAAACTTGGCACCCGCACCGAAATGAAGAACCTCAATTCAATTTCCAACGTCAAAGCCGCGATCGAATACGAGATAGAGCGCCAGACCGAGGTTCTAAAGGGGGGCGGTAGCATCACACAGGAAACCCGCCGTTGGGATGTTGAGAGCAGCAGTAGCTTTTCGCTCCGTAGTAAGGAAGAGGCTCACGACTATCGTTATTTCCCCGACCCTGATCTCATGCCCGTTCAGATGGATCGTTCCCGGATCAAAGAGCTTGAAGCCGAGCTGCCCGAGCCTCCGCTTGATAAGCAACGCCGCTACCAAGAGTCGTTCAAATTGCCATTCACCCTCACCAGCGTACTATGTGTTAACCGTGAGTTATGCGAATTCTTTGAGGAAGCTTTACAGACGCATCAGGCACCCAAGCAGATAGCTAATTACATCACCAACGATTTATTGCGGGAGCTATCTGCAGCCTCTGAGAGTGGCGATTGTGCGCTCGGTGTTGGGCAGTGCAAACTGACTCCCTCCCACATCGCTACACTCGTCAAGATTATCGATGAAGGCGTCATCTCCAAGCAGATTGGTAAAGAAGTGTTCACCGAGATGTTCGTCACTGGCGAGATGCCCGACGCTATCGTCGAGAAAAAAGGGCTGAAGCAAAGTAACGACATTGGCGAAATCGAAGCCCTCTGCCGTGAAGCAATTGCGGGGAACACAAAAGCCGTGGGTCAATACAAAGAAGGTAATATCAAAGCGCTGAATGCCTTGAAGGGACCCGTCATGAAAGCGACGAAGGGTCAGGCGAATCCAGCGATGCTGGATGGCCTTTTAAAGAAACTAATTGATGAAGGCTAGAGTTCGGTTTTGAACCAAATCAGTGGATCGATAATGGCAATTACAGCAGTCTCGTTTTATTTCACAGGTTGCAAAGAATTAGCCGCTATGTTGCGGCTCCAGAGCTCTTTGCCTTCAACGCTCATGACACGGATGGTCAGGTTGCGATCTTCTTCGGAGCCACTAAATTCGATCAATGCGAAGTGACGCTCAAAGGTGCTACTGCCAGGTTGACGGAAGAAGTTCAGCTCCTCCTCGTTGTTGCCAGGGTTAGCGGTGAGTGGACCGAGCGTGAGGTCGTATAGATTGTAACTATTGGCGTGGACAAGGCGAGTGAGTTCACCGTAGCTCTTGCCGCCACTGATGAAAAATAGACCTGCGATACGCGCATCGCGCAACATTTGGAGTAGCTCGTTGTGCTCTCGTTCAGCGTAACTAAGATTACTGCGTGAATTGGCTGGGTTTAAGATGGGCGCACCTGCGATGATAAGTTTGAAGGTAGCCTCACTTTGGATCAGCGCTTGGCGTAGCCACTCAATTTGGCCTTCGCCTAAAATTTGAGGAGGGGACGAACTGACTGGTGTGTCGTTACGGTAACTGCGTACATCTAGGACAAAGAAATCAACATCCGCGTAACGAAATTGTGTGGCCACACCTTCGAGTTGACTGACGACTACTGGACGAGGCCAGTAGGCTTCGAAGCTCGATTCTGCCACTTCGCGATAGGCACTGTTCATCCCGCTGTTTGGTGCCCCATAGTCTTGTTCACCCCAGGTGGCGTAGTGCGGAATACTTCGTAGGAGTGGCTGGAGTTGTGATACAGATCGAGCCTTTTTATATCTTTTGAGGTAGCCGCTTTGGGTAGACCAGTCGCTTTTACGAAGATGCGCGGTGTTGCCGGCCCAAATCATGAGCGCTGGTTGAGTCTCGCTGATGGCACTGAAGATGTTGTAGCCGCCACCGAGTAATTGGTAGGGGGGTTCAAAGCCCTCCTCGATTACGTAGTGCGCGCCGCCCACTGCGACCTTGAAATCAGGGGGTGGGGTGCGGTCATGGTAATTAGCAGGGCTGCTAAACCTTGCGGGGCTAGTAACGATTTCACCATTAAGCTCAACTCGGTAGCTGTAATTAATACCAGGCTCAACCTTATCAAGCGTGACTAGGGCAGTGTGAGCTTGTTTGCTATCAGTTTCTTCAGGAATTGTCCAGTGGAGGGCGTTAGGATCATCTGCATCTGCGTAGGCGATGCGAATGAGGGAAGGTTCGTCGGTTTGAATCCAGATCTTGGCCTCGCGCATTTCGAGATGGGCGATCATAGGGCCACTAATTAACTCAGCCCGAACTGCGGTCGTAAGTAGACCGAGAAGAAGTGGGATATAAAGGACAGCGCGCTGCATGAAAAAGGGAAAGTGAGACACAGATGGAGGCACCTTATTCTCGAATCAAGAAACCTTGATTTTGGCGTGGCGTGCGAAATGCACGGTATTGACGACACGGTCGACAAATGGGGGCAGATTCATGGGCGTAATTTTAACAGCTTCTAGGATGTTGCCGAGCACTTGCTCACGCTTTGTCGTCTCTAAAAGATAGCGATGACGCACCTCGACTAACTCAGGACGTAGCTCTAGCCAAAGTGCTTTAATGTCGACGACTCGCGGATAAGTGGCTACACGGCGACTTAGGGCTTTGTTAGTACGAATATTAGGAGATTTATCCATAGCTGCACTCATTGCTTCGAGGCATGTGCGTTCTTCTTCAACTAAAGACTCCCAACTAATACCACAAAGTTCGCAGCGGGCCTCCGAGAGTAGGCTATGAAGCGCGCGCGGGCGGATGCGCAGAAGAAGCGCGACCCAATGAAGCGACCAGCTCTCAAACTCATAAGCGATTAACGCGAAACGGGTCCTCGGATCTAAAAGACGGAGTTTAATCACAAGGGCTTCAGGTGACGTGATGCCACCAGATTTGGGAGTATTTTCTAACAACGCACTAGCTAGCATATACTCGAAGTCTGACAGGCGCTCTGCACAAGGAAGATGTTGCCAAAGTGCGGCAAAGATCTGCTCAACGCGTCTGTGGCGCACTTGGTAGTCTTCATGGATACAAGCACCAAAATAGACCAAGGAGAGATCAAGGTAGTTAGCGACGAGAACTAGGTAGCACTCCACATCGCCATTTTTTGCCCTTCTTAGAAGGGAGCGGTTGGCTTTGCGCTCAGGACTGGCCTGTGTTACGCGAAAGTAAAAGCGACGAAGAGAGTTCATTGGCAAATTAAGGGCAAATGACGGATCTGCGACTAATCTTGCCCACCAGAGCGTCGCTCGCACTCATGCCGACAGTCACCCAAAACACGGATCCAAAGCTCACGGAGGTCGAAAATACGTATCCGTGCTTCATCGCGGAAACCATTGAGGAGGGCAGTATTGGAATGTGTGACTTGATCAAGAATGTGTAGCGTTTGATTGAGCGCACTCAAGCTGTTCTTTAGATGACAAATAGACAGACCGAAATCCCCTAGATCTAATGCCTGGATAGAAAGTAAAACATTCATTTCAGCAAGATGCAGGCTATTCGCATAATCCCAGCTGATTTTGGGGGAAATGGCGTATTGACTGTGGAGCATGAAATGCTCCCAGCTCTTGTGTAAATAGCGGTAAAGCGAGCGTGTGACAACAAAGACAGGATGGCGGTGGAGGGTGTAGGGAGCACCATCATTCATGTCACCGAGTTCGTTTGAGTGATTGGTATCAATAGAATCATTTTGATTTTCCTCATTGCTATCGGTGTTTTCCATGAAGCTGAAATCTTCAGTCATAGACATGTCCTCGGAATCCCAGCCCATTAGGGAGGCAACTTCGTCAAGATGATTTGGCTTATCTTTGACGCTGTTGTAATGCGATAGGAAGCGCGCAGTATCCTTGTCGGAACCTTTTAGATAGTTTCGCCACTGGGATTCACTCCAGTAGGGTTCACTGGAAAACTCTTCCCAGTCGCCTTCAGAATGGTCGAAATTTGGATCGCTCATAAACAGCGCTTTTTGCGCATATCAAAAAAATGTGGGCTTTGATTCTAAAAATCAACCCCATTTGCTCCTTTGACTGCATTTAATCGCTCGGGTGACTGTAAAATAAAAAAAGCCGCAGAAAATTAGGAGCTTTTTAGGAAACAATGTGGATTGATTACTCTGTCGGTTAACTTTGGAAAGCCCTCTGCTTTCAAAGTGAAAAGCAATTTTTCTCATGACAGATATATCAACAATGTGAGGTGGACTGTATAATTAGTAAATCTGAAAAGAAAACTTCTAAAAATAAAAACGACAAAGTGATTGAAACTTCGCAAGTTTCATCTACCCCCTCCAAAGGTAGACGAATAGAGGGATTCATTCGTTAGAATTATTATAAATAAGGAATATGAAGATGATTTCGAAAAACCATTTTTTATACGGAGCTTTGCTTTTTACCACAGCTATGTTCGCGAAGGATCCCAATATTATTTTTCTACTAGCGGATGATCTTGGTTTAAGAGATGTTGGCTGTTATGGCGGCCCCATTCGTACACCAGCGATTGATTCATTGGCGGAAAAAGGGACTCGATTTACGACTTTTTATTCCGGATCTGCCGTTTGTTCCCCCTCCAGAGCCACCATGTTGACGGGTAGGCAACACATAAGGACAGGTATTTACAGTTGGGTGCATGAACCCAGTCAAAAAAGTCATTTGCTCGAGAGAGAAGTCACTATCCCCGAAGTTTTAAAAGAACAAGGATACTCCACAGCGCATTTTGGCAAATGGCACTTAGGGCTGCCATATGGAAAGCATAAAAATAAACCAACTCCCGACAAGCACGGCTTTGATTACTGGTTCCTCACGGAGAACAATGCATCCCCAAATCATAAAAACCCTTACAATTTCATCAGGAATGGCACTCCAATAGGAAAAACGAAAGGTTACTCCTGTCGCATCGTTATAGATGAAGCTCTCGACTGGCTTCAAAAAAGGCAAATGGAGAATCATGAACCCCCTTTCTTTTTAAATATTTGGTTTCATGAACCGCACAAAAAAATGGCAGCTCCTGATGAATGTATATACCCATATTTGACAGATGGAGACACTGGAGTTGGGAAAGACAGTGCAGCTCTCTATTCAGGAACAATTGACAATACAGATCGTGCTATCAAAGAACTGCTTCACTATTTAGAAGAGCAGAATCTCATGGAGGATACTTTGATTGTTTATTCCTCTGATAATGGAAGTTTCAGGTCAGATCGAGTAGGAGTTTTAAAAGGTAAGAAAGGATCTAATTATGAGGGTGGATTAAGGGTTCCAGGAATCTTTTGTTGGCCAGCCAAAATCAGATCAGGAATCCAGATTGAGGAGCCTGCGGGTCTCGTAGATCTGATGGCTACTATTTGCGATTTTGTAGGATATAAAATGCCAGCAGAAATTCATATGGATGGAAGCAGTTTACAGCCCCTGCTTACAGGAGCCCCTCAAAATTTTAAACGACTTCAACCCTTTTTTTGGCATTTTGCAGAGTCCAAACAAATCGTTGGGATAAGGGACGGGAACTATAGCTTATTGGCTTATCCGGATTATGAGTTCTCTAAAGGTGAAAAATTTAATGAAGCCTGGATACCAACTATCAAAGAGGAAGGGTATCGTGACTTTGAACTGTATGATCTCGTCAACGACCCCATGCAAGAGGACGATTTGGCAAAACAGAGACCCGAATTGTTGTTAAGCCTTAAAAATAAATTACTGAAAATCAATGCCAGTGTTATGGCAGAAGGCTCAGATTGGCACTTAGATTCACAATAAAGACAATTACAGAGGAACAGAATCAGCCTGTTCATTTTAGTTTTAAATATCTTTACGCGTGGTATCGCAAAAAGTGTGCAATTTGGACAGTTAAACTTAATCCTTCTTCGGTTCAGGCAGTGACTTATCGGCTATTTTTTGCAGCAACTCGCCCATAAACTCTGCGGGTGTCTTCAATCCTTCCAGTGAAGCATTGGTGCGTGAGTTAACTTTGACCAGACCCTGTTCCGCTTCCTGTCGTCCGAGGACGAGGAAGGTTGGCACCTTTTCGACATGGCACTTGCGAATCTTAGCGCCGAGCTTGTCAGCAATGTCGTCGACCGAGACCCGAATTTTGGCGGCTTTGAGTAGTTTTTCGATCTCGCGCGCTTGGGGCACGAGTTCGTCATTCATTGGCAGGATACGCACTTGCTCAGGCGCAAGCCAGATGGGGAAGTTGCCCGCGAAGTGCTCAATCAGCAAGCCGCAGAAACGCTCCATCGAACCAAAGGGCGCGCGATGGATCATGACAGGGCGATGCTTATCATTGTCCGCACCGATGTAGCTTAAGTCGAAGCGTTCAGGTAGATTGTAGTCCACCTGTACAGTGCCAAGTTGCCACTCGCGACCGATCACATCCTTGACCACAAAGTCGATCTTAGGGCCATAGAATGCGGCTTCACCGGGCTCTTCAATGTAGTCGACATCGAGAGTTAGAGCGGCCTGGCGGAGTGCTTCCTCGGCCTTATCCCATTTTTCGGGCTCGCCCACATATTTTGTCGAATCAGGGTCACGCAGTCCTATACGCACGCGGTAGTCGGACATGTCGAGGGTATTAAAAACGAATTTGACAAGGTCGAGGCAGCCTTTGATTTCTTGGCCGAGCTGCTCTTCAGTGCAAAATATGTGCGCATCGTCCTGGGTGAAACCACGGACTCGAGTCATGCCATTGAGTTCTCCAGATTGCTCCCATCGATAAACGGTGCCAAATTCGGCGAGGCGCACAGGAAGGTCGCGGTAGGAGTGGGGCTGACTGTCGAAGATTTTGATGTGCATCGGGCAGTTCATCGGCCTGAGCAAGTATCCGTCGATTTCGCCACTATCAAGCATCTTGGAAAGGTCGGCGCTAGAGCAGGACTCTTGCGCAAGACGATCTACAGTACCGGGCTCGATAATTGGTGGGAACTGCGAGTCTTTGTAGTAGGGGAAATGCCCAGAGGTACGGAATAGGCCAAGCTTACCGATGTGCGGGGTAAAGACTTGATCGTAGTCGGCCATACGCAGCTCTTCCATGATAAAGTCTTGAAGCTCTTGGCGAATGACCGCGCCGTTGGGTGTCCAAAGTACCATGCCAGCACCGCCTACCTCGTCGATATGGAATAGCTTTAGCTCTTTGCCTAACTTTCGATGATCACGGGCTTTGGCTTGCTCGAGACGCTCAAGATACTCTGCGAGTTCCTCTTTACTGGCGAAAGCGGTTCCGTAGATGCGCTGTAATTGCTTCTTCTTTTCATCGCCACGGTGATAGGCACCTGCGATAGAGAGTAGCTTGTAAGCCTTGATCTTTTTAGTGTAGCCGACGTGAGATCCGGCGCAGAGGTCGATGAATTCACCGTTTTGATAAAAGCTAACTTGTTCGCCCTCAGGAATGTCATCAAGACGGCCCAGTTTATAGCGCTCTTGTCCAATTTCTTTAATTTTAGCCACCGCCTCTTCACGGGAGCATTCAATGCGGGTGAACTTCTGGTTTTCTTTGATCACCTTCTTCATCTCGAGCTCGATCGCTTCGAGGTCTGTGGCGTCGAGCTTCTTATCTAGATCAATGTCATAGTAGAAGCCGCTTTCTGTGGGAGGACCGATGTCGAGTTGTGTATCCGGGAAGAGGCGTAGAATTGCGGTGGCGAGCACGTGCGAGCAAGAGTGTCGGATTTGCTCAAGTGGGGACATATCTTTCATAATTGGTCAGAAACTAAAATATAGAAGACAGGAGGCTGTCATACCTGAGTCAATCCCGGATTCTCGTGCAAGAGATAGAACAAAGCTACTTCATCTTTTGATTCAATATTGAGGATATGTGGATTAACCAAATATACACTCAAATTTATTCCACCGTAACGGATTGGGTTTGTGTGAATACTTTCTTCTAAATAGTTCCCCCGGTTAGGGTTAATATATTTTGACCATCCACCGCATTTTTTTGTCTAACTTATCATTAACAAAAGGGAGTTTAAATTGAATATCAAAAATATGTTCTTCTTTATTTACAAATAGAGTGATCATGAACCCGACAATGTATTGGGTAGATCTGCATCCAGAGAGAGTCGCTCATATTGGTTGTAGAGAAAGAGGATGCAGACTCCGAAGAAAACAGCACCTACAATGAGCGAAATATTTAGTAGCCCTGTCGCGCTAAAAGAGAGCTTTAGCATAACCGTTGAAATAATGAAACCAGAGTTTCTAATAACTTTTGCAAAGCTTTGGCGGTGGACAAAAGAGAAGAGCAAGAGCAGGACATCTGCTAAAATTAATACGGTAAAAAAGTCGTCAAAAAAGACATTATTTAAATTACCCCCAGGTGCGCTCAACTCATTATCAAATTGAACCATGTCCATAACCCATGTGCCGAAACTAAAGAGAGCTAGGATCAAGAAGACTGGCACAAGCAGAACACTTAGATGCTTCTTGATAGTGATAAATTGGGATAGGGCAGCATCAGGCGCTTTAATTTGTGGGCGCGAAGCCTTTTTCATCAGTAAATAAAATACGAAGAGCAACGCGAAGAGCAGAAGCGTAGTAAAAATATCGTAGGTAAATTGTAGGCTCTCCTTATTTTGAAACCAATTAGCCGTAAGTTCTAAATCAGAAATATCTTTAAATATACGCCGAATGACGATCAGGGTAATTATTTCATACTGCTTAGCTATATACTGGGTGATCGAAGCCGGTAGAAAATAAATTAGAAGATAAACTTCATAAACTAATATAAAGGAAAAAGGGGTGTAAATGGCTACGATCGGATCGGACAGTAGATCGATACTATTATTCCCGAATATGCCTAGATAATTCAGGCCAATTAAGGCGAGGTGCACAAAGAAGCTAGTTAACGCGATAAAAAATACCCATCGCTCAGATCGTTTACGTGCCGATTCTGAAAGAGTCTTTTCTTGGGACCAATCAGACAAACGAGCAAAAGCGCATGCCAGTCGTGTTAACATAATCTAATAGGAGAGGTTTAGGCTTTTGTAATTACTCAAGGGGAGGGAGTCGCACAAGTGGTCTGTGATAACTGGCTTAGTGCGATTATGTAAATTTATTTGTATGGCTAACATATATTCCCTTCTATTTTTGGATTAAATATTAGTCCGAAAAAAAATCCTTTAAAAAGAACTATTAGTCGTCTGAATTTCATATCTGAGCGCATTAGTATCATCAAAATATCCACCACAAAAAGAATGATACATTTTTTTAACCAATTACCTTTGTAATATAGTTTTATATAATGTATTCTATTCCTAATCATGTAAAATTGCATTTTTATACGCGATATATCTTTTTCTGTAACAATTGACGGGGCACCGCTATAGCTGCCATCGTGAATTACTTGACTCTTGCCGACAATAATACCAGGCGATTTATATTCAAGAGCTATCCTGTAAGTATATTCTGTATCATCGCCCCAAATAAAATAATCTTTTATCGGTAAACCCACTTTTTTAATAATATCCACTGAAAATAAGACAGAGACAAAAGTACAAGCCTCTAAATAAACTACACCATCAGCTAAGTTTTTTTGCCAATATTTATAGTTCAAAACATTTTGATGATTCAAAATATCAGGCGTATTTACACAGTTACCTTCTGGATCGACTACTGAACTGCATGCAAAACCGAGCTTAGGTCGCCCATCCAATTGATTTACCAACTCGGAAAGTGCCGATTCCTCAGGGTAAACATCATCATCCATTATCCAGACATAGTCTGTGCCATTGAGGACTGCCTGCTTCATGCCAGTGTTAAAGCCACCAGCGCCACCTAAATTACCTTGATTAATTAAATAGATATCATTCTGGCTTTCTAACCATTCTCGAGATCCATCTGTGGAACCATTATTGACTACTAAAATTTGTAACAATGAAGCTGTTTGGCTCCTTATAGACTCAATTACTTTTTTAAGTTTTTCTAAACGGTTATAAGTAACGACTACTGCAGTAATTTTCATCTTTTAAACCATTTCTCCATTAAGTTAACATTCATTAGGTCGCCTAGTTTTTGCGCATCTTCGTAAAATATTCTATGCAAGTCTATTGATTGGTGTTTATCTGAAATTTTATGGTTTGAAATTAGGCAACTCTCAATTGGCAAGAAGCATAAAACCTTTTTTGCAAAGTGCATAGATAGTCTCATAGCTCGATATCTCTTTGGAAGCCTCATTATAAAAGGGAAACTTTGGGGCCCTAGCTAAAATCGCCAAACTCATTAGATTAAGCACAAGCAAAACTGCTTGTATAACAATGGTGAATACTCCTCCTTTTATTGTTTTTTCGGCAAGATTGGTATTAATCCCTCGATTGGAGAAATAATCTATTTTAG
>QOOZ01000044.1 GCA_003331195.1 Puniceicoccaceae bacterium
TTAAGATTTTTCCCAATTGACCGAGCCAAGGCTAACGAAATTCGTGCTTCCTTAGAAGCACGTCGTGGCGCTCTATAAATCCTTTTAGGTTGTTGTTCTATCCTCGCACTTAGCTGTTTTGTGAGTTCTATCCAATGAGATAACTTAGATTTGTATATACGTTTATTTCAATAACACGAACCAGCGTACTCCTATTTTGAATTATTTAAATTTGCTCACACATTTTATCGTTTTGCTGGTATTTTTGAATGCTAGCGCATCATCGGCCGCAAAGCCGAACGTTCTGCTACTTGCGATCGATGACTTACGTCCTGAAATAGGATGTTACGGAGCCACGCACATGGTCACTCCTCATATGGACCATCTAGCTGGCCAATCGATGCGTTTCGAACAAGCATATGTTCAGCAGGCAGTTTGCCTACCTTCCCGCATTAGTTTATTCACAGGGATGCGCCCTAATTCCACAGGGGTGCATGATTTGCAGACTAAATTCAGGGAAACAATTCCTGAGGCGGTAACGCTCCCCCAGCACTTCGCCGCACATGGATATGAGACTATTGGCATGGGAAAAGTTTTCCACGACGAGCAGTGGGGAGAATGGAGTCAATGGATCGATACAAACAAGTTATCAGGCGTAAAGCCCTACCAGAACCCAGAAACCCAAGCGAAGATCGAATCTCTAAGGCAAGAAGCTAGGCAGAAAGGTCTTAAGGGTGCTCAGTTACGGCGCTACACCAGGGGGCCAGCCTTTGAGATGGCTGACGCTCCTGATGAGTCGTATCATGACTCTGCGATGACAAGCCGCGCTATTGAGGCTCTCAAAGAAGTAAAGGACCAAGCATTTTTCATGGTCGTAGGGTATAAAAAACCACACCTTCCATTTGTCGCACCGAAGCAATACTGGGATCTTTACAATTTCGATGCGATACAATTACCCGAAAATTACTATGCTCCTAAGGCAGCACCCAGCATAGCTCAGATGAGCTGGGGCGAATTAAGGGCCTACTCGGGCATACCGGAAAAGGGTCCGGTAGATACCATGACTGCGCGCCACTTAATTCATGGTTACTACGCTACTGTGAGTTTTGTAGATGCACAAATAGGTCGTTTGATGGAGGCTCTTGAAATAGAAGGCTTAGCAGAGAATACCATAGTCATTCTCTTCGGCGATCATGGTTTTAAGATTGGAGAGCATGCTATGTGGTGTAAGCACACGAACTATGAAATCGACACCCGCGTTCCATTTTTGATTAAAACTCCTTGGCCATCTCTAAAAGCTGATAGTACGACTGCTCTAGTTGAGCTCTTAGATCTGTATCCAACTTTATGTGATCTTACAGCCCTCCCGACTCCTGATCAGTGCGAAGGATCCAGCCTATTGCCATTGTTGAAAGATTCTCAGGCGCCTTGGACGGACTTAGCCTATTCACAATACCCGCGTCATGGCGGAGTCGTAGGCTATTCCGTTAAATCACCTTCTGCTCGTTATACCGAATGGAGAAGCAAGAAAACCAATGCTATAATTGCACGCGAATACTACGACCACCACATTGATCCCGATGAAAATCATAATGTAGCAGATAAGCGAGAGTATCAAAGCGAGATGACTCGATTATCAGTGACCTTAAATAAGAACCTTATAAATAAATAAACATGTCATTTAAAAATAACTTTGCTTGGGGCGCAGCGACTGCAGCTTATCAGATCGAAGGCGCAACAGAGCTCGACGGTCGTGGCCCATCTATATGGGATACTTACTGCGATCAACCTGGGGGCACACGTGATGGCTTTTCTGGTTCAGTCGCCTGCGACCATTATCATCGTTATGCTGAGGATGTCGGAATGATGCAGGATATCGGCCTAAAGGCTTATCGATTCTCAATTTCATGGTCTCGCGTGATTCCGAATGGTACGGGAGCTATCAATGCTAAAGGCTTAGACTTCTATGATCGTTTGGTGGATGAGCTACTCAGTAAAAATATTTGTCCTTACGCGACGCTTTTTCACTGGGATTTGCCTCAGGCGCTACATTTACGTGGAGGATGGCTTAATCGTGATAGCGCTGATTGGTTTGGTGAGTATACTAGAATCGTAGCGGATAAACTTTCGGATCGAGTGAAGCATTGGTTTACGCTAAATGAGCCGCAGTGCTTTATAGGACATGGATTATTGACAGGTATAAAAGCTCCTGGTCTCAAAATGGGATTGGACGATGTTTTGCTTGCGACGCACCACAGTCTACTAGCACATGGTAGCGCAGTGCAGGCGCTTCGTTCAGTTGACCCCGATTCAAAAATCGGTGCTGCACCTACTGGTTCGGTAGCATTCCCTAATAGTGAATCAAAAGCTGACATACAGTCCGCATTTGACGCTACTTTTTCGGTGCCCGGTGAGGCTGAATTAAATCCGGAAGGAAGTAACAGCTGGATGGTTTCACCAGAGCCTAGTTGGAACATTGCTTGGTATACAGACCCGATATTTCTCGGGCACTATCCAGAAGAAGGCCTACTTGCATTTGGTAAAAATGTCCCTGCTTTTACCGACGCTGATATGGACTTGATTAGCCAGCCGATAGATTTCTGCGGAATAAATCTCTATAACGGCTGGAAAGTTGAAGCTAGCAAGCGTGGCAACCGTTGGGAGGAAGTCCCTATGCCTCAGGGTGCTCCATTAACTGCATTTAAGTGGCCAGTGACTCCAGAGATTCTGTACTGGGGCCCGCGCTTCTTTCATGAGCGCTACGGAAAACCGATTTATATTACTGAAAATGGTATGTCGGCTAACGATTGGATCGAATCTGATGGAGAGGTAAGAGATTTCCAGCGCCTAGATTTCGTGAAACGTTATTTACACCATTATAAGCGTGCTGCGGCCGAAGGTATCCCAGTGGATGGATATTTTTTATGGTCACTACTTGATAACTTTGAGTGGGCAGAAGGATACCGTGAACGCTTCGGTATTATTCACGTCGATTATGCGACGCAAAAGCGTACGCTAAAGGAATCAGCGAAGTGGTACTCTGGTGTGATCGCCTCAAATGGCGCAGATTTGTAATTACCCAATCAGGGTTGGGGTAAGCTTATTTCGAGCCAGTCTAAATTCACCCCGGGCTCGGTATTAGCTACTATTTTTAGTTGAGGCGCAAGGCCTGCTTCAAAGTACAAGCTAATAGTCTCTGTGTTCCATGAGCCATCTGCACCAGTTGCTGGGAAGAGATGATCTACAGCACTGCCTACAGCATTAGCCGGTGCAAAGTTTCCGTCTATTAAATTACCAGAGACTACGCGTAAGGTGCGAGCTGTAGCGCTAGAGTAGTGTATTCTGACAGCGTAGGTATCGCTAACTGGGATATATAAATCATCGGTCCTTATGAAAATTCCATTTCCTGTGTCTTCTGGAAATTTGACATACCCGCTGCCCTTAAATCCAGCGTATCCTTGGCTAACAGATAGCTCGCCTACAAGATTCCCATTTTCAAACTCATAGTGACCGACTAGTGCCTCGAGAGGGCCTTCATCAAAAGCTCGAGTGGATGGGTTTTGTATGGTTCCATTTGAGCCAGTTGTCCAAGCGCCCATACCCTTAGTAGCAGGTTGATTTTGATACATATTCCAATGTGCCCAAGACATGCCTCTAGCTTCTGCCTGCATACGTATCCAGCTTAGCCATTTTTTGCGATCGCTCCCATGGTTATCAGCCTCGTTGTCCACGCCGAATTCACCTAAGTAAATCGGTAGTGGTTCGGTTAAATTACGAGTAGCCCAACTATTATTTGCGCTGACTACCGCATCGAAGTCAGTAGCCACTTGCGCGAGCTCTGCAGTCGTTCCCCAGACTGGGTTATAGCCGGGATTGGTATTTGAGACTTTGGTAAAACTAAAGGGATCGTAGTAGTGGAACGTGCCAATTAAATATGGATCATCGAAGGGAATCTCGTCATTGTTAAAGGCATCTATCAAAGCCTGACGTGTAGAGAATCCATCGCCAGGCACAATCACGATACGTTCTTCATTCCCTAGACTCGATCGAATAGAAGTTAGCGAAGTAGAAATGATGCGGGCAACATCATGCCCATTGTGCGGTTCGTTGAAAACTTCGAATACAACACTATCGTTATCGTAGTTTGCGAAGTGGTCTGCCACTTGTCCCCAAATTTTGCCAAGCTTATTAAATTCTTCATCAGTAGCAGTAAATGCTACTGCTCCTCCTTCATCGTTGTTGTTCGCCCAGTTATGAACAGGATCGACCACCGCAATTAAGCCCTCTTCAAGGCACCAATCCACCATTTTTTGAAGTATAAGTAGGTCCTCATTGGGCAATGCGTAATTGGGAGCTGTGCCAGCAGCTTCATCCATTTTATAGCCGATTCTACAATGACTGAACCCACTGTTATTGAGTAGGGAATAATCATCCAGCGCGCCTTGATCATTCACAGCCTTTGCAGCCATAAAATTGTTACCTCGAAACAATCGAGTATTCATGCGGTGTGCGGCAGCGCGTTCGATATTTACGGCTCCTTCTAAAATTCGTATATTATCAAAGTACAAACTGTTATTATTATTCCCCAAAAGGAAAGTTAATCTCCCATTAGATGTATCTGGGCTAGTCGCCGTAAAGGTCAGGCGGTAGGTCTGCATCTCATCAATATTAGAAATGGCGATATTTGTTGATGGGAAAAAATTAGTCGTGGTATTTTCATCGCGTATATTTACCCGTATGTCACGTGGAGCTGTCGCTCGGGCATCAAATAGAAGGGTGTAAGTTTGGTTTCCCACAAATGGAATACCGAACTGCCTTATAAAAATATGACTCCTATTACTGCCTCCATCAGTAATATCTATCGATAGCTCATCACCTATTACACTAATATAGGCTGTAGCGTTAGCTGCGTTTATCGGGGTTATCCAATCATCTGTTCCTTCCGAAAAGTCATAATTTGAATTAATTATTGACTGTAAGAGCGTAGCTTCTCCGTATGCTTGGACTTTAAAAAATCTCTTTTCGAATGGAGCTTTGTCGGTCCACCACGTATTTTGGGGTGGAGTGGCTTGCATATTCTCGGCTTGAATCGTGAAATCGGATTCAAGGGATTCACTTTGGTAGATGCTGTAAGCCTTGCCAGTTTGGCTAGGCCATTCTAGTTGTATTTGATCCGTATTATTCGCGCGCTGCTCAATACTAAGTGCATTTGCGAAACTTACTTTGAACGGACCTACTAGGGGTATTGCAGACGTAGCAATAATAAAAAGAATGCTCAGTGCTCTATTTATGGGGGTCATTCGGGGTAAGTGAGGTAAAGCTGGTGGACTTCGTACTGTCTAATAGTAAGTATCAGAGTGTAGAGAGTTGCAACATGAGATTAGCTCAAATATTTATCCATGACTTATAATGAGTCTTATAGGAGTTAGCTGCAGTAATCCCTCCTTATTTAGCGCTTACGACCTCGGCTGCGATTACTGCGTTGCCCAGCTCCTTTTTGGAAGCCGCCCGTGGGACGACTGTCACTCTTTGGTTTTGGATTGCCGCTGCTACTTTTACTGCCTCCTAGCGGGCGAATACGTCTGCGACCATCTTGTCCGCCCTTGCGATTGCCTCCACCGTGGCGTGGACCACGATTGCCTCCGCCCCCTTGTTTTGGCTTTTGCGCGGGGGCACCGCTGGTATGGTGATGCTCAATCTGCGCGGCGTGGTAATCGTGGTCATAGATCGGCACCTTGCGTTTGATCAGTTTTTCAACTTCCCGCAATAGGGCCACTTCATCCTCCGAACAGAAGGAGAGGGCTTTGCCGCTCTCGCCCGCACGGGCGGTACGACCAATGCGGTGTACATAAGCTTCAGACTCCATTGGTAGATCGAAGTTGATCACAAGTGTGATGTTCTTTACGTCAATGCCACGAGCGGCGACGTCCGTGGCGACGAGTACACGGACTTCGCCCTTCTTGTAGAGATCGAGCGTTTTTTGGCGCGCGTTTTGAGACTTGTTGCCGTGAAGCGAGTCCGCTTCGATGCCTGCGCTACAAAGTTTGCGAGCTAGGTTTTTTGCTCCGTGTTTGGTGCGGCTGAAGACTAGGCTGAGTTCGTTATTCTTCGAGCTATCTTGGTGCTCTTTAATGAGATCAAGGAGTAGGTTTTGCTTGTCAGTCTTTTTAACGAAAAGCACATGTTGGTCGATCTTCTCAGCAGTTGTGCCTTGTGGAGCAATGCGGATTTCCTTCGGGTTGTGGAGGAGGCCGTTAGCCAACTTAGTGATCTCTGGAGCCATCGTGGCAGAGAAGAGCAAAGTGTGGCGTTGCTGAGGAATGGCCGCGGCAATTTTTTGAATGTCGCGGATGAAGCCCATGTCGAGCATGCGGTCAGCTTCGTCAAGAATGAAGGTGTCGACCTGAGAAATATCGATGTGGCCCTGCTGCTTTAGATCTAGCAAACGACCGACTGTAGCGACGAGGATGTCTAGGCCACCGTAGAGAGCTTTGATCTGTGGCTTCTCGGAAACACCGCCGAAGACCATGCCGACCTTCAATCCTAGACCGTCACCGTAGGTTTTGAAACTTTCCATTACTTGCACCGCAAGTTCACGCGTAGGTGTTAAGATGAGGCAGCGGACGCCACGACGGAAGGGTTTGCGTGGATTACGTGCAAAACCATCGAGGATCGGCAGAGCGAAGGCTGCGGTTTTACCGGTGCCAGTTTGGGCGCATGCGAGCAAGTCGTTCCCATCAAGGAGCACAGGGATCGCTTGAGCCTGAATGGGGGAAGGCGTGGTGTAGCCTTTTGCTTTGAGCGCGCGTTGAATCGGATCCGCTAAAGCGAGATCCTGAAATGTAATTTCGGACATAATAGAAAAATACGCCGTTGGGAAATTGCAGGCGCAGGAACAATCGATGACAGTTGTAATTAGCTTAAATCAACCGCTCATCGATGACGGACCGAAACAAGTTGGCAGACTACGCTAGAACGCGCTCCAACCAGAAAGCGCGGGAGGTAGACGTCATAGAAGATTAATAGCAAGCTTCATTTTTTACATAAGCCGCAAACTCTAGATTTGCTAAGTTTAGAAGCTAAACTATGGGGAACACACGCGGAAGTAGAGAATTCACACTATAATTTCACATTTGCTCAACGATGTCTTCGATTGGGTAACTCCAGATCTCTGAAAGTGTGGGATGATACCAATGGACTTTGAGTAGGTCCTTTACGGAGGCTTTCATTGTGACGGCCACAGCCATGGAGTGGATGAGTTCACCAGCATCTTTACTCACGCACTCGGCACCAAGTAAGATGCCCGTTTTCTTTTCGGCGAAGACTCTCACATAGCCATATTTGGCTCCCATAAGAATGGATTTACCGTGATCGTCGAAAGGGTATTCAGCGCTCAGGTAGTCTAGGTCGCGTGCTTTGAGCGTGGCTTCGGTCAACCCGACGACGCCGACTTGTGGATCAGTGAAGACGACGCTGAGGAGGTCGTCGTAGTGGATGGGACTAGTCTTACGATTAGTCGCGTGCTTGGCGGCGACTTCCCCTTGCATGATGGCTATATGCACGATTTCGTGCGGGCCTGCTACGTCGCCACAAGCGTAGATCTTTGGGTTGGCTGTGCGCTGCGTTTCGTCGCATTCAATGTGGCCTGTCTCGCGTGTCGTCACACCTGCGGCCTCTAAATTAAGGCCTTGAGTTGACGGTCGGCGACCAAGCGCATTGAGTAAATGCGGTGCCTCGACTTCGATCGTCTGACCATTTTGGTCAAATGTGACGATGAATCGGCTATCTAGGTGTGAAATCTCCTTAAGTGAAGTGTCCGTGTAGAGCTGGATGCCTTCATCTCGAAATGCAGTCTCAATCACAGTGGACGCTTGTGGGGACATTTCTTTGAGAATGTGTGGGCTGCGTTGGATCTGGATGACTTCGCTACCAATGCGATGAAGGAATTGTGCAAGCTCGCAAGCGACGATTCCACCGCCGAGTATAATAATTTTCTCGGGGAGAAAGTTGAGGTCTAGAACGTCGTCGCTCGTCCAATAGGGCACATCTTTGAATCCTGGTATTGCTGGAGCAGATACGACGGATCCAGTGGCTATCATGAAGTAGTCGGCAGTCAATTGGAGGCCGTCTTTAAGCTCGATCGTATTGGCGTCGACGAATTTAGCATGATTACGAAATAGAGTGAAGCGGTCGCTATGGAGCTGTTCTTGGCGATATTCTGCAAACTCTTTAGTCGTATCGACCTTGCGCTGGTGTAGGGCAGTCATATCAGCTGCAGCAGCAGGAATTTTGAGGCCAAAATTTTCACCCCTTTGTGCGAGGTGAAGTAATTCGGCAGAGTAGATTAAAGTCTTCGAAGGCATGCAGCCTTTTAAGATACAGAGGCCGCCAAGTATCTCTGAACTATCGACGATAGCCACGTGTTCGCGTGTCTCACGTGCTGTGCGCGCGGCTGCATAACCGCCACTACCGCCACCGATGACAATGTAATCAAAATGTGTCCGACTCATTTTTCTTCCTCTAAGTATTGTTCATTAAAGTAGGGGACTCGGCGCTTAGCAGGCGTTACGAGTTGAGGGCGATGCGCATCGACCTCGTCGATCTTATTTCGGCTCAATTCTGCCCAGCGTAGCGCGATGAAAAAGATCGTGAAGAAACTAAAAAAGACAGCAGGCGACATGAAGGGCACATCGCACAAAGCAAGTAAGAGCACCGATCCACAGCCGATTAGTAAGTGGTTTGTGAGGCGGATATTGCGAAGTCTCAGTAAGTATCTTAAGGTAAACGCTATTAAAAAGCCGATTGCAATTAGCGATCCAAAGATACCGAATTCGGCTAGGAACTGAAGTAAATCAGAGTTTGCACGTTCGTATCTTTGATCGAGCAAGATATCATCACTATAAAAGGGAAGTAGCTTGTTGTAACTATCAAAGCCCCAGCCGAATAAAGGGTTGGCTTTAAACATATCAAATGCGGCGCTACGCAGGGCAAACGTATTGCTTGAAAAGGCATCGTCTTGAAATATACGAGCAATCCCTCCAGCAAAACTTAAGCAAGCAAAGAGGCCACTGAAAAGTGCGATAGATTTGCGATGTATGTCCTTAGAATTGACCAAGAAATCGACTGTTGTGATCAAGAGCATAGCTGAAAGAGTGAGTAGCAGAATGGCTGAAGGAAGCAGTGCTTCAACGAGTATGGCAGAGGCACCTAAGAGCATCCCACCTGTCAGATACCATGGGCCAATCGACTGAATAAAAGGTAGGCTGTCGTCGTAACGAGTGGAAAGGAGCATCATTGCAATACAGGCACAGCACCAAAGAGTGGCGAATGCTGCCCAGTGGCCATCATAGGGGAAGTAGGCAAAGAAATTATTGGCGCCTGTGCCCTTGGTAAAGAGCGGTTTGGTCAATCCTAGGCCCTTTTGGATAAATCCAATGATACCAACAATTACGGCGCCAAAGCAAAGCACGGGTAAGATGCGCTCAAAGTATGAGCGAGATTTTGGCACAATGTAGAGCGTACTGGTCAATAAGTAGATCGCCACAAAACCGAAGATGGTGACCCAAGCCGAACTATCGGCTGCGGAGCTCGGTCGCCAGATGTTGGTTGGTTGAACGATATTAAAAACTAAGTCTCCGACGGTAAGCGTGCTGAGTGGGTTTTGTGTTAATCCAATTATGAATTGAAGTAAAAATGCCCATGCGGGCGCAGTGCAGATCCAGAATTTAGGCCACAATAAATCAATGAAGAAGGGATGCGTATGTTCGTGCGTCTTTAAGATGACCGGGGTGAGGCATCCAACGATGATTAGGCTGCCGAGTAACCAAAAAGAGCGAGGATCACCGATCCAATAGACCATGGAGGCCATGATTAGAGTGACGCCGAAGAGTAAAGTTTCGGCTGGCGTAAAATTGTCGCGCAGTAGTTTGTCGCGCGGTCGGAGTTGAGCGGAGTCTTCCAAAGTACAGGTCGTCAAACGGGTTGAATTAAATTGTCAGTTAGGTGTGTGGGAGAACCATGCGGCATTCATTGTATCTCCCCTTGTATGAAAGGTAGAACGATATTCCAGTAATCATCACCCGCAGTTTCAATAAGATCTCCGTGTCCCGCGCCCTGAACAAATAGTTTTTGCTTGGTGCCTTCGATTTGACCCCAGTTTTTTTGCGCGTGGGTGAAGGGCACTACGCGGTCGTCGGTGCCGTGGATCATCAAAATCGGACATTTGATATTTGGCAGGCGTGCAAAATTATCGAATTTATCCCATGGGAGAAGTTTAATGCCTGTCATTACACGAAAGGTTGAGGTAAAGGCACCGTCTAGTATGAGTCCTGCCACACCTTCGTGCTCAGCGAGCCATGTCGATGGACCACTACCAAGTGAACGCCCATAAAGCGTGATTTTTTTAGGCGAGTAGCCAAGTGATTCAGTCGCATATTTAAAAGTGGCCTCAATCGCGGCGTAAGTCCCGAACTCGCTTGCTCTTCCTGTGCTAGTGCCATAGCTAGGATAGTCGTAAGCGAGAATAGATGTTCCTAGTTGCTGAAAATGTTCAAGGAGTGGACGAATTTGACCTATGTCTTCGCCATTACCGTGGCTGTAGATGAGCAGTTTATCGGAGCTGTCATTCTTAAGGAAGCAGGCCGAGATAGATTTACCATCTTGGGCTTGTAATTTTAAGATTCGGTCATCGTCTTGATAACTACTGGGCGGTGCAGGGAAGATCATGTTATTTGCAAAGATCGCAGCATAGACATTTAGACCTGCGTAAGCGATACACAGGCTGGAGACCAGAAGGATGGAAACATTGCCAATCATTTATTTGAGGGGTGAAGAGGGAGACACCACTCTTAATATTTTAGTATCGTATCGCTTGTCAGATCAAACGCTATTCTAACTAAATGACCCATCAATAGACGCCTATTTCATTTTGATGCCTCGCTCATCCTCGTAGATTTAATGGCGCTCGTTTTGACTAATTCTCAGGGTGGCAACTGGCCTTCCATTGGTTGACTGCAATAAAGACGGAAGGCTTGCTAGTTTTAAAAAACTACGAGTCTACGGTGTGGTCACCTGTTTATTTTCTTAAATCAAGGTGGTCTCGAGAAGTAGTTGTCTTCGTAATAATACCTGTTTTGTGACATGAAACCCACGATTTAGGAATCTGCTTTGGCATAACTAGGACAATCGTCTCTTCTTTTAGTGTAGGTTCAAAATTAAGAGGCTATTTTTTATACTTCAATGCGGCTGCGATAAAGTTGGCAAAGAGTGGGTGTGCTGCGTTAGGTTTTGACTTGAACTCTGGATGAAACTGCACACCTACATACCAAGGGTGATCGGGAATCTCAACGATTTCGACGAGGTCACGCTCGGGGTTGACGCCGCCGATCCGTAGGCCTGATTTGACGAGCTGGTCGCGGTAATTGTTGTTGAATTCGTAGCGATGTCGGTGGCGTTCTTGAATACTTTTTTTACCGTAAGCGTAATAGCTAAAGCTGTCTTCGGCGAGCTCGCAGGGGCAGGCACCAAGACGCATGTTGCCGCCCTTAGTCGTCAGGTCTTTTTGATCCTCCATGATGTCGATCACGGGGTGCGCTGTCTCAGGGTCGAACTCAGTGCTGTTGGCATCTCCGAGCTTGGCCACGTTGCGCGCATATTCAATGACCGCAATCTGCATACCTAGGCATAGACCGAAGTAGGGGATACTGTTCTCGCGGGCAAATTTTGCTGCGGCGATTTTACCTTGAGTGCCTCGGTCGCCGAAGCCACCAGGGATGAGGATGCCGTCGAGAGTGCCGAGGTGTTTTTGCGGGTCATCCTCGATCAGCTCTGCGTCGAGACGTACGATGTGCACAGTTGCGTCATTGGCGATGCCAGCGTGTATGATGGACTCGTAGACCGACTTGTAAGCATCTTGCAGTTCGATATATTTACCGACCACGCCAATTTCGACTTTGTGACTAGGTGCTTTTAGGCGACGAACGACATCGCACCATACCTTCATGTCGCTATCAGGTGCGTTAAGTTTTAAATGGTCGATGACAAGGTCGTCGATGTTTTCGGCTTTGAGCGCGAGGGGGAGTTCGTAGATAGAAGTCTCGACATCAATTTCTTCGATTACGGCCTTTACGGGGACGTTACAAAAGAGGGAAAGCTTCTGGCGCATCTCATCTGTCATCGGTTCTTCGGTGCGGCATACGAGGATGTCGGCTTGGATACCGATTTCACGAAGTTTGGCCACGGACTGTTGGCTGGGCTTCGTCTTGAGCTCGCCCGCAGCCTTTAAGTATGGAAGCAGGGTGCAATGAAGGAAAAGCACGTCGTCACGCCCAACTTCAAGAGCAAATTGCCGCATGGCTTCAAGGAAAGGAAGGCCTTCAATGTCCCCGATGGTGCCACCTAGCTCTGTGATGAGCACGTCGACATCTTCGCCACCGCCTGCATGAATACGCTCTTTGATCACGTTGGTCACATGGGGGATGACTTGCACAGTCGCGCCTAGATAGTCGCCACGGCGCTCCCTTGCGAGCACGGTTTCATAGACTTTGCCTGAGGTGAGATTATTCAAGCGGTTGAGCTCACCTGACGTGAATCGCTCATAGTGGCCGAGGTCGAGGTCTGTCTCAGCACCGTCGTTGAGCACGTAAACTTCGCCGTGCTGGAAGGGGCTCATGGTGCCTGGGTCTACATTAAGATAGGGATCGAACTTTTGGAGACGTACTTTTAGGCCGCGCTGCTCGAGGAGAGCGCCGAGGGCGGCGGCGGTGAGTCCTTTGCCTAGCGAGGAGACGACGCCGCCTGTTACGAATATATACTTCATGTGTTCGAACTTTGCATAAATAATTTTAGCTGAAATTGGAAAAGTCGTCGTGGAATAATGGGCATACGCTCATACCCATTCAATTGTTTGGCTTTCTAGATTGGCAAACCTTTTCCAAACTTTAGCCAAAAGAAGTTTTTTGGATTAGCTATGCTGTTTTTAATCGTTTTTATAATAAGAGCGATCAATGATCAGTGTTGAGTCAATAATCTCGGGATGAGAACTAAATATTCCGCTAACAGCGAATTCTATATAGCATTGCTTATGCAATCTATAGGCTGAGCTAATAGATGGATTGCAATTGGCTCGGTGTTTGAAAATTTGCCAATCTAAGTTATCTGTGCTACCGTTGTAAGCGATTAGTTATGTGCTCATTGTGTAATTTTATACATTCAACCATCGGTCGTAAGATCTTAATGGCTCTCTCCGGCCTAGTGCTTGTGCTTTTTGTGATGGGACACATGCTAGGTAATCTCCAGATATTCCTCGGGCCCGAAGTTATTAATGCGTATGCTTACAAGCTCCATGAATTGTTGCCAGCCTCCGCACTTTGGGCAGTCCGCTTGGTCTTGCTCGGGACTATCGCGGTTCACATATGGGCGGCTGTCACGCTAACATTGGATAATCGCAAGGCACGTCCGCAGGGCTACCTAGAAGATAAGGTGGTGCAAGCCAGCTATTCCTCACGCACCATGCGTATGAGCGGCATTATATTGCTGGCATTCATAATTTTCCACATTGCTCACTTTACTGTCCGTGCTGTGCCCGGCATGCAATACGAGAGCGAAAGCAAAGAGTCTCGTATTCTTGAGAAGACTGAGGTTCCACTAGTGAAAGATGGTGAGGCAGTTTTGAAAAACGGGCAGGAGGAAATGACTTTCAACGTTAATGATATGATGGTAGCTGGTTTCAAGGTTTGGTGGGTATCGGCCTTTTATATTATCGCAACAGGTCTGCTCTGCATGCACCTAACGCACGGCTTCAGTAGTATGTTCCAGAGCGTGGGACTTCGCAATGGGCTGTGGCGCAGGCGGCTCGACCGAGCAGCACTGGCTTATGGTTGGGTCGTTTTCATCGGATTTGCCATAATTCCGATCGCTGTAATGGCTGGTCTCCTGAAGCAGGATCCGACAGGTGGCCTCGTTTCACAGGTCGGAGAGACTGCCGCAATCACTGAGTCACTTGAAAAATAGGAACGCTGAAACATGAATCTCGATTCCAAAATTCCCGAAGGCCCACTCTCTGAGAAGTGGTCGAGCCACAAGTTCAACATGAAGTTGGTCAATCCGTCCAACCGTCGTAAATATAGTGTGATCGTCGTCGGCTCTGGTCTTGCTGGGGGATCTGCTGCAGCGAGTCTCGCCGAGCAGGGCTACAACGTGTCTTGCTTTTGCTACCAAGACAGTCCGCGCCGCGCTCACAGTATCGCAGCCCAAGGGGGTATCAATGCCTCGAAGAATTACCAGAACGACGGTGATAGTGTATATCGACTTTTTTACGACACGGTCAAAGGCGGTGATTACCGTGCGCGTGAGGCCAATGTGTATCGCCTATCCGAGGTGTCTTCAGACATCATCGACCAATGCGCAGCGAATGGTGTGCCTTTTGCTCGTGAATACGGTGGTCTGCTAGCTAACCGTTCTTTTGGTGGTGCACAGGTTTCTCGCACTTTCTATGCTCGCGGTCAGACTGGCCAGCAACTACTTCTCGGTGCTTATTCTGCATTGAGTAAGCAAATAGGTCTAGGCAAGGTGAAGATGTTCAATCGCCACGAGATGCTCGACTTAGTTAAAGTAGATGGTCATGCCAAAGGGATCATTGTTCGCAATATGGCGACTGGGGAGCTTACTCGCCACGCCAGTGATGCGGTCGTTCTCGCTACGGGTGGTTATGGTAACGTCTTCTTCCTCTCGACAAATGCACAAGGTTGCAACGTCACTGCTGCTTACCGCGCCCACAAACGCGGTGCCGGTATGGCAAATCCCTGTTACACTCAAATTCACCCCACGTGTATTCCTGTTCATGGCGACAAACAGTCGAAGCTTACGCTCATGTCTGAGTCACTTCGGAATGACGGTCGTATCTGGACCCCGAAGGACGCAGAGGTCGCGGCTAAGATCCGCAAGGGCGAAACTGACCCAAATTCTGTGGCTGAAGACGACCGAGATTACTTCCTTGAGCGCAAATACCCTAGCTTCGGCAATCTTGCACCGCGGGACATTTCCTCTCGAGCAGCGAAAGAAGCCTGTGACGAAGGTCGCGGCGTCGCCAGCACTGGTCTCGGTGTATTCCTTGATTTCCGCGACGCGATTAAGCGTGACGGTCAGAACACGATCAAAGAGCGCTACGGCAATCTCTTTGACATGTATCAGTGCATCACGGGTGACAATCCCTACGAGACGCCAATGATGATCTTTCCTGCAGTCCACTACACGATGGGTGGTTTATGGGTAGATTATAATCTAGAGTCCACCATCCCTGGTATGTTTGTCGGCGGTGAGGCTAATTTTTCTGATCATGGTGCCAACCGCCTCGGCGCATCGGCTCTCATGCAAGGTCTATCGGATGGCTACTTCGTACTCCCTTACACGGTCGGTAATTACCTAGGCAAGCAAGGTGTTGCTGACGCGGGTAAAGTGACTACGGAGCATCCCGCATTTGCAGAGGCCGAAGCCAATGTGAAAGCACGCACCGACAAGTTACTTTCAATTGGCGGTACCGAGTCGCCACGCTCTTTTCATAAGCGACTGGGTCATATCATCTGGGAACAATGTGGTATGGCGCGTTCTAAAGAGGGTCTGGAAGGTGCGATCAAAGATCTACAGGCGCTACGTAAAGAGTTTTGGACAAATCTCCGCGTGGTTGGTGATGCCGATGGAATCAACCCTGAACTTGAGCGAGCCGGTCGGGTAGCCGACTTTATCGAATTTGGCGAGCTAATGTGCCGTGATGCGCTCATGCGTGAAGAGTCATGTGGCGGTCATTTTCGTGTCGAGCATCAGACGGAAGATGGCGAAGCGCTTCGTGACGACGAAAACTTTGCCTTCGCAGGCGTCTGGGAGTATAAGGGCGACGACATCGAACCTCAGCTCCACAAGGAGTCGCTCATCTATGAGAACGTGGAACTTGCCACTCGCAGTTACAAATAAGCCAAACCTATTAACAAGATGGAAAAGACAATGGATCTCACTCTCAAAGTTTGGCGCCAGAAAAGCGCGAACAGCACGGGCACTTTTGAAACTTACGGTGTCAAAGATGTTTCCGAAGGTTCCTCCTTCCTCGAGATGCTCGATACTCTCTCAGAGGACTTGGTGGAGAAGGGCAAAGAGCCCGTGGCCTTTGATCACGATTGTCGTGAGGGAATCTGTGGTTCGTGTTCAATGACCATTAATGGCATCCCACACGGTCCCGAAAAGGCGACCACTGCTTGCCAACTCCACATGCGCCATTTTCATGATGGACAGACAATCACGATTGAACCTTGGCGTGCCAAGCCCTTCCCTGTAATCAAAGACCTCGTCGTCGACCGCTCGCCTTTCGACAGAATCATTCAATCTGGCGGCTTTATCACCTCTCGTGCCGGCAGCGCTGTGGATGCCAATGCCATACCAATCAGCAAAGCGACCGCCGACTATGCGATGGATGCTGCTGCTTGTATCGGCTGTGGTGCTTGCGTCGCCGCCTGCCCAAATGCTTCAGCTATGTTGTTTACCGGGGCTAAAGTCTCACACATGAACAGTTTGCCTCAAGGCAAAGCGGAGAAAGATCGCCGCACCCTCGCCATGGTCGCTACTATGGATGGCGAAGGTTTTGGCGGTTGCACTAATGTCGGTGAGTGCGAGGCAGCTTGCCCGAAGAGTATCTCGCTAGACATGATTGCCCATTTAAACCGTGATTATGCGACTGCGCAGATTAAGAACTTCTTCAAACCAGTCGCTTGATCGGTTTCCGCTAATTACAGCGTTTTTCTGCAAGATCCGTTAAGTAGTATCTAGATAGCTATAATCTAGATTAACAGAATTTTACCTAGCTACTCAATATTTTGCACCTGCTCGCGTATGCGTTCCAAGGCGTTCTTTCCCTCGATCACAAGCCGTGTGATTTCGATGTCATTTGACTTGCTGCCCGTGGTATTGAATTCACGGTGGATTTCTTGACAGAGGAAATCCATTTTTCTTCCCGTCGCCTCATCGGCATTTAGGAACCCTAAAAATTGTTCGAAATGGGAGCTTAGGCGAGTCGTTTCCTCACTGATGTCAGAACGATCTGCATAGATCGCTATCTCTTTTAAAACGCGTTCGTCCGAAACATCTAGTTCGAGCTCTAATTGCTTTAAGCGTTCCAACAGTGCGTTGCGGTAGCGCTGCGTGCTACCTGAGGCATTTTTTTCGATTTGTTTGCGCAACGTTTCTAGCTCGGCGATTCGCACCCTCAGGTCTTCCGCCAGCGCAGCGCCTTCTTGCAGGCGCATTGCATTGATGTCGGCCAGTGCCAACTTAAAAGCTTCCTGCAACGCATCTTTTAACTCTTTCCAATCGGGAAGTTTGCTACTGTCTTTGACTGAACGAGCTAGATCGAGTATAAGACTGCTATCAGGTGTAAAATCAAATCCCTGCGCTCGGGCAAAGGCCTTCAAGTTATTGAGACTCTCAGCCATCGCTTCGGTATTCATTGCCAGCGAGTCACCACTATCCTTGGCAGATTCTACTTTGATTTGCACATTAACACGCCCGCGCTGAAACGCAGCATTTATCCATTCGCTGCAGATAGCTTCGTAACCGCTCCACTCTCGCGGGGCGCTGATCTGAATATCGAGCGTTTTCCGATTGACTGAATGAATCTCCACTTGGATCCGTACGCCGGCTTTAGCCGCCTCTGCGCAACTGCGCCCAAAACCTGTCATACTTAACATTTAGAATACCTTATATTACCAGACGAAAGAGGGAAGGCGAAAATGTAGTGGTCAGCCCATCAGCCATACCCGTCTTAGCTAGTTACCTAGATAGGCAACTCAAGTAAGCATGACAATCTTCTTCATCTTTAGTTTGCAATTCATTCCCGCTTAAATTGACTCACTCGCTTCTTATGAAAATATTAATAGCAGACCGCATTTCGCCCATAGGCGTTGATTTGTTCAAAGCCCAAAAGGGTTTTGACGTTGTAGAAGCCTACGGCTCCTCCCCAGAGGAGATCCTTGAATTGGCTAAGGACGCTGACGCAATCGCGGTGCGCTCCGACACTCGCATTACTGCTGAAGTTATCGCAGTAGCCCCACATCTCAAGGTCGTCGGTCGCGCGGGTGTGGGAGTTGATAATATCGATATCGAAGCCGCCACCGACCATGGCATCATTGTGATGAATACGCCCACTGGCAACACCATCGCAACGGCAGAACTTACTTTCACCCACATGCTCGCTGGCACTCGCGCCATCGTGCAAGCATGTGCCGGCATGAAGGCTGGCCGCTGGGATCGTAAAAAATACACTGGTTCTGAGCTAAATCAAAAGACTCTCGGTATCCTTGGTATGGGGCGTATCGGTGCTGAAGTCGCTAAGCGCGCCATGGCTTTTCAGATGGATGTAATCGCTTATGACCCTTATCTGACCGAGTCACGCGCTAAGACACTCGGCGTTAAACAAGCCACGTTCGATGAAGTGATTGTAAGCGCCGACTACATAACTGTGCACATGCCAATGACGAAGGACACCAAGCACATGCTGAATGCGGATGCTTTTGCCCGCATGAAGGATGGCGTTCGTGTTTTTAATGTCGCTCGTGGTGGTATCATTGAAGAAGCCGCGCTAATTGATGCACTCAACTCGGGTAAAGTTGCGGCCGCCGGCCTCGACGTTTATGAGGACGAGCCTCCTCCCGAAGACAGTCCACTGCGCCAGATCGAGAGCCTCGTGCTCACGCCGCATCTTGGTGCCTCGACTCAGGAAGCACAAGAGAACGTCGGCATTGACGTGGCCAAACAGATGATTGAAGCCCTCACCGGTGGTATGGTTATGAACGCGCTTAACATGCCATCCGTCGATCCTAAGGTCTTAGAAAAGCTGGGTCCCTACATGACCTTAGGCGAAAAGATCGGCACATTCTCTCAGCAACTCGCCCCCGAAGGCGTCGAAAAGATCACCATCCGTTACTACGGTAAGATCGTCGAGCTCGATATACTGCCCCTGACCAACGCCATTCAGCGTGGCTATCTCCGTGAGATCTCCGATAACGTCAACAATGTCAATGCGCCCAAAAAGATAGAACACCTCGGCGTCGAGACCGAAGAGGTTAAAAGCAGCACACACGCTGACTTTAATGAACTGATCGAAGTCGAAGTCGCGTGCAAGAGCGGTAAGTCCCGCATCATAGGTGGCACACTCGTTGGCAAAAACCAGGTCCCACGCATCGTCATTATCGACGGGCACAGCGTCGAAGTCAGCACCGATGCGACACTGCTTGTTCTCAAGAATAAGGATGTTCCTGGCATTGTCGGCTTTATCGGCGTCACTCTCGGTGAGGACAAGGTCAACATCGCCAACATGTCGCTTAGCCGAAACAAAGACCAAGACTTCGCCGTCTCGGTCTTCGAGCTTGATACTGCTCCCTCCGAGGTCGCTGAAAAGAAGATCACCGACAATCCCTCGATTGAAAAATACCGTGTGATTAAATTATAAGGTAGGTTCAATTATTTCATGAAAGGGCTTTCCGATAGGAGAGTCCTTTTTTATTTTCAAAGTGGAGAGACTTGCTTCGAATGGTCTTCATAGCTGATACTGCTGACCTGTAGATCAGCCATGACTAAAATCGACCCAAACATTCACCCACTGTCAGGCATTACTGTGCCCCATCATAGAGGCACTTATAAATACGCTCGCGCCTACGTTCAGAATCTTGTCTATTTGATCCATGTCAGTGTTCTCCATTATCCTTTTCACAATCATCGGCTATTTACTAGGTGCCATCAGTTTTGCCGTGATCATAGCGCGCAGCCAGGGTGTCGACATCTTCAAGGAAGGCAGCGGTAATCCTGGTGCGACGAACGTCAAACGTATCCTTGGCAAGAAGTGGGGTCATGCCGTCTTCACACTGGATGCACTCAAGGGATTTACTGCAACTGTCTTGCCTTTAATGGTTTATGGCGATGATCGACTGGCTATCATTGGTCTAATCGCCGCGATTTTAGGGCATAGCTTTTCAGTATTTCTTAGGTTTCGTGGTGGTAAAGGTGTGGCGACTACCATCGGCGGCTTACTCGCACTAATGTGTCCCGTCGTGCTGATTGGATTAGTCGTCTGGTTGATTATTTTTTATACAAAAAAAATCGTGGCATTGGCCTCAATTTTTTTCGCCGTCAGTTTGCCGATCTCGGCCTACTTTATTTACGATACAGAAGAGCCTCGATTCTATTTGAGTGCTGTTCTCGCATTGTTCATCGTTGTCCGCCACCGCTCTAACCTTATCCGCATGTTCTCCGGTAATGAGAATAAGTTCTGAGAGCATCCTTACTGATAGGTATGAGGCCTAGTAACTCGTAATTTCATATTAGTTGACTATTAACTTTTTATAAATTGGCATCGAATATTAATCAAGGATTCAACATATCATTTAATCACTTAACATCTATTTCTAAGCCCCACGACAGCCAAGTCCTGTTGCTTCAGCTTATCACCAATTTGGAAGAACAAAAAAGCCCCTCCGATTCGTCGGAAGGGCTTTTGTATTAGATTGAATCTAGTTTAGGCTATTTGAGCGCTGATTGTGCAGCAGCCAAGCGTGCAACGGGAACGCGAGGGGGCGAGCAACTGACGTAGTCGAGTCCAGCATTGTGGAAGAACTCAATAGAGGCTGGATCACCCCCGTGCTCGCCGCAAACGCCGAGCTTGAGATTCCCCTTTGTGCTACGACCCTTTTGAACACCAATTTCAACAAGCTGCCCAACGCCCGCTGCATCGATCGATGCGAACGGATTTTGTGGAAGGATATCGAGGTCTTTGTATTGGCCAAGGAATGAACCCGCATCGTCACGGCTCATGCCGAGACCAGTCTGGGTGAGGTCGTTAGTACCAAAAGAGAAGAACTCTGCAGTTTCAGCAATCTCATCAGCGGTCAAAGCACCACGAGGTACTTCGATCATTGTGCCAACTAGGTATTTGAACTTCACACCCTTTTTCTCCATGACTTCGGAAGCTACGCGGTGAACCACTGTTACTTGATTCTTGAGCTCGTCAGCGAAGCCGACGAGAGGAATCATGACTTCAGGGATTACCTTGATTGGCTTCTTGAGCTTATAGCAAGATGCCGCCGCTTCGAAGATTGCACGTGCCTGCATTTCTGTGATTTCCGGGTAGGAAATTCCTAGACGGCAACCACGATGACCAAGCATTGGGTTGGATTCGTGCAGTGCATGCACGCGTTTCGATATCACGTCGACTTTGACTCCGAGAGATTTAGCTAGCTCGCGTTTGGAAGAATCGTCGTGGGGAAGGAACTCGTGCAGAGGTGGATCAAGAAGGCGAACTGTGACGGGAAGACCGCCCATTGCCTTAAAGAGACCTGTGAAGTCCTTGCGTTGGAATGGAAGAAGCTTCCTCAGCGCTGCCCGACGTTGTTTTTCGTCTGCGGCCAGAATCATCTGACGCATGAATGTGATACGATCACCTTCAAAGAACATGTGCTCTGTCCGGCAAAGTCCGATGCCTTGAGCGCCATAAGCAATTGCTGACTTAGCTTGGTCTGGAGAATCGGCATTGGTGCGAACTCTAAGCTTACGATGCTTGTCAGCCCACTTCATGACTTGGTTATACATCTGATAAGTATAGCTGTCCTGCGCCTTGAGCTTACCGTTGAGCACTTGGTCAACCTCGGATGGAGCGGTGGCCACTGCACCAGCGAAGATTTCACCTGTTGTGCCATCGATGGATATATCGTCGCCGTTCTTGAATGTCTTTTTACCGATTTTGAGTGTTTCTTTGGCGTAGTTGATGACAACTTCAGCAGCGCCACAAACACAGACCTTGTTCATCTGACGAGCAACGAGTGCGGCGTGAGAAGAAACACCACCACGGGATGTCAGGATACCTTCAGCTGCGATCATTCCACGTAGATCTTCCGGTGTGGTTTCAACGCGGCAGAGAATCGCACGGCCACCTTTCGCAGCAACCTTTTCAGCTTCTGGAGCTGTGAAGCAGATCTTGCCGGATGCAGCACCAGGGCCCGCAGGAAGACCTGTAGTGAGTGTCTTGGCTTTCGCGACTGCAGCTGGGTCGAAGACCGCGACGAGTAGTGAAGATATAGAGTCTGCTGGGATCTTGAGAAGTGCTGTCTTTTGGTCGATCAGTTTTTCCTTAACAAGCTCAACAGCAATTCGAACGGCTGCGAGACCAGTGCGTTTACCGTTACGAGTTTGTAGCATCCAGAGTTTGCCGTCTTCAACCGTGAACTCAAAGTCTTGCATGTCCTTAAAGTGCTTTTCGAGTTTCTTACGAACTACCTCAAGATCAGCGTGTGCATTAGGCATCTCTCTCTTTAGCTCAGCAATCGCGTTGGGTGTGCGGATGCCGGCGACAACGTCTTCACCTTGGGCATTGATGAGGTATTCACCATAGAATACTTTTTCACCATTTGCAGGGTCTCGTGTGAAAGCAACGCCAGTTGCACAATTATCACCCATATTACCGAAGACCATGGCCTGAACGTTAACAGCGGTACCCCAAGCAGCAGGGATGCCGTATTTTTGGCGGTAGAGTATTGCTCGCTCGTTCTGCCATGAGTTGAACACGGCGCTTACAGAACCCCAGAGTTGCTCGTAAGCGTCTTGAGGAAAAGCGGTACCAGTTCGTTGTTTGATGACTGCTTTGTAGCGCTTAATGAGTTCCTTAAGGTCTTTTGCAGTGAGCTCGTTGTCTAATTCAACACCCGCTTCTTTGCGTACTTTTTCGAGGATACCTTCGAACGGGCAGTGATCATTTTCGTTCACAGCTTGAACCCCCATGACTACATCGCCGTACATTTGGATAAAGCGGCGGTAGCAATCATATGCGAATGCAGCGTTGCCCGACTCTTTAGCGAGTGCTTTCACGGTCTTATCGTTGAGACCAAGGTTAAGGATCGTATCCATCATACCAGGCATGGACTCACGAGCACCAGAACGAACAGAAAGTAGAAGCGGGTTTTTGGCTGCACCGAGTTTTTTGCCGACCTCTTTTTCAATTTGAGCGACGGAGGCTTTGACTTCACTTGCAAGTGTTTTGGGATACTGGCGACCGTGGTCGTAGAAGTAGGTGCAGACATCAGTCGTGATGGTGAAACCAGGAGGGACGGGGAGACCGATGCGGGCCATCTCTGCGAGATTGGCACCTTTACCGCCGAGTAGTTCTCGGAGTTTAGAGCTTCCGTCGGTCTTTTGTCCGAAGTCGTAGCTGTATTTTACCGCTTTAACGCTCTTGCGTTTGACGGCCTTCTTGGTGGCTTTTTTTGCTTTTTTAGCTGGCATAAGATTACGATCTTTCTGGTGGATCGAGTTGAGGTAATTTCGCCACCAATGGGCAGCGACATGTGGAAAAAGTCGTAGCAAAGCCATTTAATGCTGTCTGTCAATTGATTAGGCTGGAGGTTTGTAAAGATTGTGCTGACCGACCCTCTAAGAGTTTATTTTTTGAAATATTGGTAATTTTTAGATTGGAGTTTGCCCGATCACCTAAAAATTGAATAGGAATTCATTTTGAGATGACGGATTACCAAAACGATGATGACGAAGTTGAAGAGCTGAATGACTCTGAAGCTGTTGGCATGAGCTTTCTTGAGCACTTGGAAGACTTCCGCTGGACGGTAGGGCGTAGCTTATTGGCCTTTGCCACGGGCATTGTTCTGGCTACTTTATTCATTGGGGATATTGCTGCATTCCTCAAGATGCCGATTGTGACTGCCTATGGTTCGGCTGAGATGGCGGATGAAAACCTGATCACCTATCGACCAATGGGTGTCATTTCAGTCTTTATTCAGATTGCATTTTTATCCGGCTTAACGCTTTCAATGCCCTTCGTACTTTACTTCCTAGCTGCCTTCGTGGCTCCGGGGTTGACGGATAAGGAGCGGAAAGTCGTTAGGCCTGCCTGCTTTGCAGCTTTCTTACTCTTTTTAACCGGAGTGTCTTTTGCATTTTTCGTAATTCTCCCGCTCACTCTGTCGTTTTCAGTACGGCTAAATATGTTCTTCGATTTCGACCTCTTTTGGGCGGCTTCTGATTATTATAGCATGGTCGTATGGTTTTCTTTGGCTACGGGTGCATTTTTTCAGTTCCCATTAATAATTGTAATACTCGTCTACCTTGGCGTCATAGCTGTCGAGAAGCTTCAAGACATTCGCAGGGCAGTTTTTGTTGGACTGATGGTCTTTGCTGCATTCATGACTCCGGGTGGCGATTTTGTATCCTTGCCGCTTGTAACTGGTTTCATGTATGGTCTCTACGAACTTGCGATCTGGGTTGGTATGAGGGTGGAAAAGAAGCGCGAAGATGAACTAGAAGACTGGGATGATGAATAGGGCAGTTACGTGCTCTGCTTAACCGCTAGTTAGTTAGGTAGATTCTTTGCCAAATTACCCGCATCTCTGGATCTAACTGTTTTTGCTGTAGAGGCACTCGCACAAAAGCCTTGGGGCTGCAGAAGCGGTAATTAAGAATATTGCGCAATGATTTTACGGTGGCAAAGAGACTAAATGGAATATGTCCAAGAAAAAGGCCGTCCTTAGCGGGCGGCCTGCAAATGATTTAGTAAAATCTAATATCTGCTTACTTTTTTTGCTTTTTTTGGTCGAGCAGCACCAACATGAACATGTTGTATGCGAACCAGAATACAGCAGTGATTGGGGTTGCAGTCAGACAAGCTTGGCCTTGTGCGATCAAAGCATTGGTCGAGAAGGTAAACGGTACGAGCAAAATTGACATCAATATGAATACTAGAAAAGTGAGAATTAGACCGATGATGTGGTGCACGGGTGTTAGCAATTTTTGATAAGGAGTGTTGTCCATATAAGCATATCTAGAATTACCTGAGCACGTTCTGTCAAAGTGAAAGTTCTCCCCAAACTGCTTATTTTTTGATTTTAAAACTCATATTCGAATTTGACCCGATCACCTAAAATCTTATCTTACTTTAATGATCCGTTTTTTACTAGCCGCTACTTGCGCGATTGCAATCGGGTTTGTGCATCCCTCGCACGCTATCATCTTAGTGGGGGGTGGCAATTTGGTGAATACGACAAATCCAGGTAGCGGCGCACCTTGGGATGAGGTGGCCTCTGTGACAAACTCCTCAGGTACGCACAGAACTAGCGGAAGTGCAATACACGTCGGGGGCGGCTACATGTTGACTGCCAATCACGTAAGTCTCGCACAAGGATATGTTAGTTTTGATGGCATTTCCACCTATCAAATTTCTAGTGGTAGTTCGGTTCAGGTAACGAGCGGTGCAGATGTAGTCGATTTAAAAGTTTTCCAGATCACAAACAACCCAGGCACTAGCGGGGTTAATCTTTTTCCGGAGTTTGCGAAAGGTCAAGAGGCTAGCTTCGGCGCAGCGACTCATATTGGCTGGGGCTCTGGGCACAGTTCCAACGATACATCTAATCCTTGGACTTGGGGTGATCCTTCCACCAGTGAAAAGCGTTGGGGCGTCAATGTATTTGAGGGGGCCATCAACTTTACTTACTCGAACGGGGGGATTAATTATGAGTTCGAATCGATCTATACTGCGTCCGATTCGGATGCCACCTCCAATGAAGCAGCCGCCACACTCTATGACTCTGGTTCAGGCCTGTTTATCAAGGATGGCTTGGACCAATGGTTTCTTGCGGGCACGATTGTGGCGGTTAGCACTAATGGTAGCTCGACTTTTGCTGCAGATAATACCGCGGATCTCAACCTTGCAGTTAGAATTGCAGAGTACAGCGATGAAATCGCAGCCCTCATGACCGCTCCTCTAGCAGTGCCAGAGCCGGCGATTTTTCCCTTTTTACTTGGCCTAGTTGCTATGAGTGCGGCCTGTGGTCGCCGCGCCTGAGGCCGAGGAGAAACTCGCGGTTGCCGTCTATACCTTTAATTGGCGATTCCATTGTGCCGAGGAGCACTGCGCATGGCAACTGCTCGAGGGCAAAGTCCTTTACTTGGGCAAGGACACGATTATGAATCGTTTCGTCGCGAATGACGCCACGACCGGCGTCGACTTCGTGCTTTTCAGCTTCAAACTGAGGTTTGACAAGTGCAATTAAATAACCGTTGGGCTCGAGGAATTGCCAGACGGCTGGTAATACTTTGGTTAGCGAAATAAAGGATAAGTCCATTACGATGCGGGGGTAGGAGTCGCAGGGTAGGTCGCCTAGCTTTAAGTGGCGGGCATTGGTCTTCTCAATGTTAGTCACTCGGTCATCTTGGATCAGCTTATTGTGCATTTGCGCGCGACCAACGTCGACGCAAGTTGCGTTGATGGCTCCGCGTTGCAGAGAGCAATCAGTAAAGCCGCCAGTCGAAGCCCCCACATCAAGGACATGCGCCCCTTCCATTGTTATTTCGAAATGATCAAGAAAGCCCTCCAGCTTTTCACCACCACGGCTCACGAAACGGGGGGGCGACTCGACGGTGACTTCGCTGTCCGCGTTCAAGCTTCGTCCGGGCTTGTCGAGACGGTGGGTGCCAATTTTAACCTTGCCCGCAAGGATCAGGGCTTTTGCTTGCGAGCGCGTGTCGGCTAATCCTTTAGCGACAAGAAGTTCGTCTAGGCGGGCTTTCTTAACAGCTGCCATTATCTGTTTATTCTGGGTCGGGGTTATCTCGTTTCACGTGGAGTATATCGCTTGAACGGATATGGAGATCTCTTTGTGGATAAGGAATCTCGATATTATTTTCTTTAAAAGTATCCCAAACCTTAAGCAATAACTCGCTACGAACGGCACCAACGCCGTTGGAGGGATCTGCAATCCACATGCGAAGCTCTAGGTCGATTGAACTGTCTCCAAAGCCAAGCAGCAGGCAATTGGGTGCGGGAGTGTTTAATACACGATTGGTGGAAGCTGCAACCGCAAGGATGAGTCGGATGCAATGGTGCGGGTCGGCATTATAAGATACTCCAATAGGTACTCGCACGCGGACTAAGTCGTCCGTGAAAGACCAATTTATGACTTTTTGCGTGATTAGATCCTCGTTTGGTATGAGATGCTCAGTGCCATCGCGAGTGATGACTGAGGCATAGCGAGCGCGTAAATTATTAATCCATCCATAGGTGCCCTCAATCTCAATGACGTCGCCAGGTTTGATCGAATTATCCATTAGCAGAATGATGCCGCTAACAAAATTAGAAACTACTTTCTGGAGACCAAAGCCGAGGCCGATACCGATGGCGCCACCCAGAAATGCGAAAGCGGATAAATCAATTCCGATGGATCCGATCGCAGTTACCACCGCCACCGTGATGAGTATAATTCGCACGATCTTTGAGATGAGTACCTTGAGTGAAGGACTCAATCGCGGGATCAGTTGGATCTGACTTTCAGCGATCCGAGCTAGTGCAAGGCCGATCCAGAGGGTTAGGGCGAAGGCGAGTATGCCAGCTAGAGCTGTCCAAGCTGAGAATGAATGACTTCCCAACTTGAAACTTAGCCCACTAAGTAAAGCGATGCTATCTTCGACTAATGCTAGTCCAAAAAAACCACTTATTAAGTAAGCCACAGCAGCAACTGGCTGTGCCCAAAAGCGTTTTTTTAATAAACTGCTAGTCAGTCCAATCAGTATCCATGCGCCTCCAATATAAGTAAAAAAGCGTATGACTGGCACCTCTAATTTGATCAGAAATTTAAATACTAAATAGATTATGAGTAGCGCGAACCATTGCGTAATGAAGCCAAGGTTTTGCTTAACCCAGTCTTTGGGAGTAATGTTATCGGTATCCGAGACTTTGTATTTTTTTCCAAAGATACGTATGCATAGCCAAAGCAGTATGATAACGATTAAAACTTGCCAAAAATCGTTGTAATGGAATCCTTCTTTGGGTACGAGAAAATCACCCCAGTTTTGCATGAAATTCATTGGTTTATTAAGTTCCTTGTGTTTGATTTCGCAACCTTTTTGATAAATCCAATAATCGCCAATTTGTAAGCATGGAAACCTACGCAACTTTCGTTATTACTCTGATGCTAAGTTGTGTGGCGGCTCACGTGCACAAGCAAAATCGTATCACCTGCTTAGTGTCGGTTATGATTTAGTGGCATACAAATTTGTTGGGTTTACTGACGGACGTCAGGGTGACTCACTGACATCGCGCTCGACAAGCGTATAAGTCATGCCATCAGTTTCCACTTAACATTTTCTAAACTGATTTTATGGGCAAGTCCTAGATATTTGAAAGCCTCACTACTAGTCATCTTTTGCCCAGCAAAAAAGACTCAAGCGCAGTTTCTCGCTGATCAATTCTCAATACCAATTGTTGACGGTTCGCACTTGGCATTTGCCAAGCCGCGCGAGATCGAAGGATTCGTATGCTCTCTGACAAGAGCTAATCACAGCGAACCGAGCTTTGTATTTTTACTCTCCAAGCAAGGTCTCTCGCTTGCGCAAGTCGCCGTAGATAATCTGCTGAGTATTCGAGCCAACTTTTGTAGTGCTACAGTAAATTATCGCCGTCAGAGAGGGGGCGGTAAAGGTCAAATGATTGCCAAAGCAGTAGGCCTAAGTTCTTCTACAGCACCAAATGTATTCGATGCGACTGCAGGTCTCGGAGGCGACGCCTTCGTGCTAGCCAGCTTAGGTTGTCCTGTCACTATGACAGAGCGCGTGCCCGAAGTGCACGCTTTGCTCACGGATGGCCTTTGCCTTGCACATGAGTGGGGCAGCGAAAACGACCAATCGCTTGTCGCAATACTCAAAAGAATGGCACTTGTTGGGTCTGACGCGGCTAAATACATGCAAACGATTGAAGATGCCAAGAAGCCAGAAGTCGTTTATCTTGACCCCATGTTTCCCCAGCGGACGAAGGGTGCCCGAGTGAAAAAAGAAATGCAGGTTTTTCATCAGTTAATCGGCAAAGATTCCGACGCTAACTTGCTCCTGCAAATAGCCCTAGAATGTGCGCAGAAACGCGTTGTCGTTAAGCGCCCTCGGATAGCACCATATCTAGCAGGCCTAGAGCCTAATTATAAGTTGGAAGGTAAGAGTAATCGTTACGATGTCTATTTATGTCATTAAGGGAATCGTTTTACTTTTTAAGCAGTTTTTCCAAATAAGGGTTTGGGTAGCGCCGTGACGCAGTGATCGCATAGAAGTTTTCGCGGATCTCAGGGATTTGGTAGAGTTCGACTAGGCGACCGTTCTTGAGTTCGTCTTGTACTACGACTGGTGGGACTAGAGTGATGGCCTCTGTCTCGCGGGCGATTAGTCGAAGCATGGCCATGGCATCTACTTCGGCTGCGATGAGTGGCCGAATGCCTTCGCGCTCCATGATTAAGTCAAAGCTTGCGCGGATATTACTTTCCAAGCTGGGTAGTATCATTGGTATATCTCTTAAGTCGCTTGGAAATTTAAACTTCCGGTGCTTTTTAAAAGAAGGCGGAGCGACGAGGCTGACTGGTTGTTCGGCCAGTAGTTGACAGTGTATGTTTGATTCGTTGTCCCGCAGCACGGGGTTATTCGAGAGCACGAGGTCGACCGTGTGCGCTTTCAGTTGTGTCATCAAATTCTGCAGGCTGCCAGAGTGAATCACGACTTCGATGGCTTGGTCGTCCAGGGCTTCCTTTAAAAAACTGAGCTGGAAATTTTTAGAAAGTGTCGAAACAGCGCCAACACGGAGTATATCACGATATCGCTTATTTTGGTTTTGAAGGGTGGCGAGCATTTCATCACCCGTACGAAAGATCGTTTCAGCGTAATCGAGCACCATTTTGCCCTCTTCCGTTAATGACAGTGTCTTGTGCTGGCGGTCAAAGAGGGCGCATTCGAGGTTTTCTTCCAGTTTTTTTAGCTGGATGCTCAAAGCCGACTGGGAAACATGGAGGCTTTCCGCCGCACGCGTGAGAGTGCCCTCACGAACAATTGCATGAAAATATCGCAGATGATGGTAGTTGAGCTTATTCATATGTATTTATTAAATAGAATGAAAGTATAATTTACTTATATTGGATAAATTCAAGAAAATTTGTTATAATAGCTTTATGGATATATTTATCAGCAGTCTTGTACTGTGGATTGCACCCGCATCGCTCTTGTGGGTTGTGCTTACTTCCAACTGTCTCAACGCCCGAGCACTCGCTGCTGGCCGTTTAGCTGAGGGCATTGCTTGGGTGAGTGTAGCCAGTGCGACAGTTGCCACCGCGCTATGGGTGTTATTCGCAAGAAGTCCTGTCGAGGCGACTATCACAAGTGCCAAATGTATTGGTATTCGCTTCGATGCGCTCTCCGCGATCATCCTTTTATTGGTCTGTTTTATGGGGGCCATCATTCTACGCTATTCGAAAAACTATCTCGCTGGAGATGAAAAGCAGGGGCACTTCTTTAAATGGATGTGCGTCACACTTGGGGCGGTCATTGCCATGGTCCTTGCACCGGGGCTTGTCCAATTCGCCCTAGCTTGGGTCGCTACCAGTTTAGGTTTAAACAAACTACTAATTTATTTCCCTGATCGTTTGGGCACGCTTCTTTCATCGCGTAAGAAGTCGCTGGTTAGTCGGGTAGGAGACCTTTGCCTAATCGTAGCCTTCTCGGGTATCTATACGATCTACGAAGTGCAAGACTTCGGCCATATATTTGAGGCGGTACGGTTAGAGGGTAGCTTGCTTGGTTACGACGCTTGGATCGGCTGGTTGATTATTTTTGGCGCGATCCTTAAATCGGCTCAGTTCCCTTTTCATACTTGGCTACCCGACACGATGGGCGCACCTACACCTGTGTCCGCGCTCATGCACGCGGGTATTATTAATGGCGGCGGCTACTTGGTGGTTCGTTTGAGTCCAGTGCTTGTGCACACACCGAGTGCCCTTCTCGTGCTGGCGATCGTCGGTGCCGTTACTGCAGTTTATGCTTCAATGGTCATGCTCTCTCAAACTAGTGTGAAGCGTGCACTCGCTTACTCCACCATCGCACAGATGGGTTTTATGCTTTTGCAATGCGGTCTGGGTGCCTTCCATCTTGCGGTGCTCCATTTGGTCGCACACTCACTCTATAAAGGACACGCCTTCCTTTCATGCGGGTCTGCCGTCGAAACAGCAAAAAAGCTCAACGCGAAGCCGCATTACGCGAAGTTAAAGCCGAGTCGTATTTGGCTAGCGATTGGCGTCTCTTTCGCCATCGTAGCTGGCCTAAGTATTTCTTTCAATGTCAGCCCATCTGATAAGCCGGGCATGCTGGTGCTCAGTATGGTGGTAGTGATGGCGCTCACGCAGCTTCTCTGGACAGCAATGCGTCGGGGCCAATCTGGTATCGCCTTCGCGGGGACTACAGGGGTCGCCGGAAGTATTGCCACGCTCTACTACTTACTCGCGATGGTAGCTGAAATGATGCTCTCCTCTGCGGTGCCTGCGAAAGTACCTGTTGCGCCAGTCTTCGAAACGATTATTGCGGTGCTGTTACTTGGTTTCTTGGTTACTTCAATTCGCTTCCAAGACGGTGAGCCTGGATTTTTAACAGTCGCTTACAAGCGCCGCCTCTATGTCCATGCGCTCAATGGTTTTTATATGAACACCTTGGCTAATCGTTCAGCTCGTGCCATCGGCCTCATGCCAAGCAAGCGCTAGACCTTTCAACTAATTTCGTATTATGGACAACTCTGAAAAAGCAATGTCACACGCACTTTCGAATCAGATCGATTCAGCTAGTTCAAAAATCGCACCGCTTTGGCCGCTCTCGCACTTTGTCGCGGTCAATCCTTTTGTCGGTTTTGCTGACCAGAACTTTGCCCGCACCGCCCAGGCGCACAAGCGTGTACAAGGATCAGATTTGGTTATGCCGATTGCTTGGTTTAAGGGCAAGTTTGAATCAGGTGAGATCGGGTTAGAGAATCTTCGCGCCGTCGTCGCAGTCGCCTCTCCTGAACTCGTTGAGAGCTTCAAATTAGCCAATCAAGCACTAACCGCTGAGAATTTAGTGGCGCTGCTCACTGAATCCCCAAAAGGTGCTGATTCGCTTTACCAAACTTGCTCCTTTAGTGCGTATCTCGATTCGCGTGAAGGCACGCAGTGGCAGCACGTGATTCGTGAGGAAGTGGCCAAGTGGGTCGCCGCTTACGACGACGAGGGACAATCTTCTTGGAAGTTTCCATGGAAGGATATGAGCCTCTTTGCAGGATGGAAAGCCGCCGCCCAGATCGATCGTAACCCAGAACTGAATGGGCTGTCTGGTTTTCGCAAGTTCGTAGCCGGACTGCCAGACGATCCGTATGCCGTGATTGATCAAGCCATCGAGGCACTCCAAATGCCATACGACCGCATCGAGTCGCTTCTCTACCGCATCATGCTGACACTACCTGGCTGGGCAGGACACCTCCGCTACAAGGATCGCGAGCTCGAGATCCGTGGTGAGTCTGGAGATTCCTTGCTTCAACTTCTAGCCATTTTACTCAGTTACGATATGGCGCTCTATGCGAACCACTCGGAAAATAAAGACCGCGTCTTGGGTTGGCAGCGTAACTTAATGGAAGACCCTACAGAAGATGGCTCGCTTGTGCTACCAATTGATCTAGCACAACGCCTCGTCTGGCAGTCGGCAATGGAGCACGTCTTTGAGCAAAAACTCCGCGGCGACATTGCGTCTAAAGCCAAAAGCGAGGCTGCCTCCCAGAGGCCTAAGGTACAGGCGATCTTCTGTATCGATGTGCGCTCCGAAGTTTTCCGCCGCTCGCTCGAGTCGACTGGTATGAAAATTCAAACTTTTGGATTCGCTGGTTTCTTCGGCTTGCCAATCGAACACAGAATACCCGGCCTCGGTGACTCGGAAGCGCGCTGCCCTGTGCTCATGGTGCCACCTTTACGTAGTTCCGATAGCAAGTCAGGGATTGAAGTTTCTGATTTTGATCAACTTGTTCTTCGACGCGTCGATGCACGCGAGAACAAACGCACTTGGAAGCGCTTTAAGGAAGCCGCTTCTTCTTGCTTCACCTTCGTCGAGACAATTGGCCTCAGTTATGGAGTAGAGCTAGTTAAAGACGCTTTTGCACTCTCTGCGAAATCCAGCCACGGTAAAGGCGCACCTGGATTTTTGGATAAACTGTCGACTGCGGAACGTGCGAGTTTGGCCGAAGATATTTTAAAAGGCCTCGGTCTGTTGGAAAACTTCGCCCACATCGTCCTCTTCTGTGGGCATGGCAGCGCGACTAAAAATAATCCCTACGCCTCGGGTCTCGATTGCGGCGCTTGCGGCGGTCACGCTGGTGATGCGAATGCCCGTCTTGCCGCTGCCTTGCTCAATCAAACCGATGTCCGCACCGAACTGTCCGAACGCGGCATTTTGATTCCTTCTGATACCGTATTTATTGGTGGTCTCCACAATACTACGACTGACGAGGTCTCTCTCTTCGACTATGAAGCCGCCGACGCGAGACTGATCGAACAACTGACTGTATCGCTCGACCAAGCTGGCCTACTTTGTGCCACGGAGCGTTCCGCTCGATTCGGTGAAGCCGCCGAGCAAAGTGATATTCTATCTGCTGTCCGCTCACGTAGTCGCGACTGGTCGCAGGTCCGCCCTGAGTGGGCGCTCGCAGGTAACGCTGCCTTTATCGTCGCGCCCCGCGCATGGACAGCTGAGGCCAATCTCCAGAGCCGCGCTTTCCTCCACGAATATTCCGCCAAGAGCGACCCCAAAGGAACCGTCCTCGAAAGCGTCATCGCTGGTCCCATGGTCGTCGGTACTTGGATCAACTTGCAATACTTCGGATCCTCGACCGACAACGCACATTTCGGTAGCGGTCACAAATCGATCCACAACGTAGTCGGCGGCGTCGGAGTAGCGCTTGGTAATGAATACGATCTACGACCTGGTTTGTCCTTACAGTCGCTGCACGATGGCAAAAAGCTCATCCACGAACCACTTCGCCTTCATGCTTGTATCGCAGCCGACACGGAGATACTTGACGATATTCTAGAGCGCCAGGACCACGTCCGGAATCTCGTCGAAAACGGCTGGATACACCTTATAGCGCTTGGTGAGGATGGTAAGCAGTGGGCGCGCCGCCAATCTGATGGCACATGGAAGTAGTGCTCAGAACACTCGGCGGAACTAGTTGATTAAGTCTGAGGATAGTATATCCAGAATTCTACCATCACATCGATAAAGTGGCCTTCTGCGATTAAGTTACATTTACGCGCGCAGGCTTGCAAGCTGCTCCCAAATATTCTTTATTATAGTAATGCGTTTTTTCCTCAGTCTCACTGCTTTCTATTTTTTGGCCTCACATTCTATTCTCGCAGCCGCCATCGAAGGTCGTGTCCTTAAAGTCTTGTCCGATACTCGTTCATTCGAACTTGAGTTAACTCAGTCGATGGACCCAAAGCTCGAAGTAGGTAGCACACGCATCTTTCGTGTTGGTGCGGGCGATCTTAAGATTGGGTATGCAGACCGTATGATTAAAGCCAACGCTGCTTACTACGGCAAACAATGGCACATCGAGCAAATTTTTCCTATTGATGGCCTCGGTGCGAAGGCAGCGCGCGATGTTAATCATCAGCTTCATCAGGCCACCGCTGTGATGAGCCGTCGTAAATACGTGAAGCAGGATGAATACATTCCCAACTTCGCTATGATCGATCAGCATGGTGAGTTTCTCCAGATACGACAGCTTCAGGGTAAGCCCTTTGTGCTCAACTTTATTTTCACTCGCTGTACAGTACCTACGATGTGTCCCGCCTCCAGTCTTCGTATGGCGGACATGCAAGACGCCGCCCGCGAAGCGGGGCTCAACGGCCTCCAGTTTGTCAGTATCACTTTTGATCCTGTTTTCGATTCACCCGGTATTCTGAATCAGTATGCCGACGGCTACGGCATGGAGTCAGAAAATTTCCACCTGCTGACGATGAACCAAACTGTGGTCGATGATCTCCTTCGTCAGTTTGGCATCCTGACATTGGAAGAGGATGGGACTATTAATCACACGATGGCGACCCTCTTGGTTGACGGCAACGGTCGCGTGGCCCACCGTAAAGAAGGTGCTACATGGTCGACTAAAGATTTCATGGAGGCAGCGAGTAAGCTCCTGTAAAATGGTTCCAGCTTGCTAAAGCTTAGAAGAGTGACATATTTTTTAGTGTAATATATGTCAGATTTTTCTTCTAAACCTTCACCTGTGGCTACTTGGTTTTCGCTTGCCTCGCTGAGCCTAGTCTTTGTTGGTGCTTATTTTGTTCTGCGTGCACTGCCTGATGTGGAATGTGGTTTATTGCACTACATCGAAATTGTTAATGCGGATGGGGAGATTGAACTCTGTGCGACGAACCATGCCGGCTTTCTGGACCTTTCGCGGCTTGAGTATCCAATTAAAGCAAAGCTGAGCTCCGGAAGTGCGATCGCGCAAGGCGAGTCTTCACGTGTGCGACTCGACCTGAAGACTACCGGCGGGATGTCAATCGCGCCTCACGAGTTGGCGGTGACGCATACGGAGAAAATGCACGTCATGGTGATCGATGCTTCGCTTGAAGACTATCACCATTTTCATCCCGAAGCAGTGGGGCTAGACGGGCAGTATTTTTTCGATTTCACGCCTGCGATGGCGGGTAGCTACAAGGTTTTTACGGAGATCGTGCCTCTGCGCAGTCGTCGACAAGCGATCGCGCTCTCGGAGCTTGAAGTAACAGGACAATCGAACATGCCAAAGTTTGAGTCCTCCACCGTGAGCTTGATCGACGGTATTCGTTTTGAATTGCTCAAGGTGCCTGATATTCTTAAGACGGGACGTGACTATCGTCTTCAGCTTCACATTACCGATCCTGCAGGCAATGCGATCACTCTCGAGACCGTGATGGGTGCAAAGGGGCACATGGTTGCCTTTGACTCGGTCGGTACGGGCTTTGCCCACATGCATCCAATCGGGAGTGTGGCCTCGGTGCGCACGGCGGGTCTAGGCGGTGGTGGTGCTCTTGATTCCAGCGACACGGATCTAAGCTTCATGTTTAACGTGCCCAACCCAGGCTGGTATCGCCTTTTTGCTCAGATCCAAGTCAATGGTGAAGCTGTATTTGGGCGATTTGATCTGAAAGTAGAATAAAGTTATGGAAGATTTCGAAACCTTTAAAGCCTTACGTCTGAAGATGGACCCTAGTTCACGTCAATTGACGGATCACCAATGGAAACAATCTTACGCTGCTAACCGAAGTGCGCGTGAGAGGGTAGGCATTAGTGCAGACTCAGATGGGAGGGGCAATAAGCGCCGGAAATCGAAGTCGGCGAATTCATCCGATGATGCTAGTTTAATCAGGGGTTCGCAACGGCCTAGCACAGTTTCCGGGCCAAGCAATCTTCGCCAACTCGTGCGTCAGCAATCTGCCTATGCTGATCTGCGTCTAATTATTGACATGCTAGCATGGGTCGCGATTGCATTGTTCTTAATGATTGCGGTAATTTCGATGTTTTTCTATACCTCAGCGCCTGTCGCGATCATGGCCCTACTTACGGCGGGGGTGCAAATTATCGGAGTAGTAGTCGCTCGTCTGCTAGTGCATGTAGTGGTTGATATTCCTGACATAGCGCTTCACCAGTCATTGCAAAAATCTACCGCAAAGCCTGTTATAACTTAAAGCCGGCGTGTGCTGTTTATGATTTGCTACGTGACCGTCGAGCGCACTTCTCCTCACCTACCTAGAGTAGCCGATGAGCTCAATTTTTAGCTTCGCGGCTTTTTCCAATAGCATCACCTTATCAAGCATGATCACACGGCCGACTTCGAGTGCGGCGGTTTGGATGCCTGAATCCAGCATTACCTCAAGGGTGCGCTCGCCAAAGATTGGCACATCAAAACGGTAGTCGTGCTTACGCTTGACGGCCTTGACAAAAATGAGGCCATCAGTCCTAAAGCTGCCCGCACGGATAAGCATTGGGTCGGTGCCTTCGTAGGCTTCGACCGCAAGGACAGTGCCTTTACGAACAACTGTGCCTTGGCCGACGTCTAGCTCGGTGATGCCTTTGGCGACTTGGATACCGTGTTCGATGAACTCTTCTGGTGCTTTGAGTTCACCTAAGGTCATTAAGCCTTTGCTAGCGAGCTGATCGTCAAGAAAGCAACGTGCATCGAGTATTTTAATATCGATGGTTTCGATTTCTGTGGCGATGGCACCAAAAATGGTTTCGGCATTTTTGATCTTCAAGCGATTGAGAATGGCGAGCGCCTTTAGGTCAGGATGCAAGCCGTGAAAGAGTCGCTTAGGGGAGATTTGACCAGCCATCACTGCGTATTTACAGCCCAACTTTTTGAGCGAATTGAGTAACTTACCTAGTTGGCCGACTTTGACTTGCAGATGATCGTTGTTTGCTGTCGAGTCGATAAGGCTCTGCTCTGTTTCGCCGAGAAAGGAAATAAGACGCAAGGGGATGCCCGCCGCACGGATACGCTCAGCCATCAAGACCGGGTAGAGGCCTTTGCCCGCGATTAATCCGATGGGCTGGGAATCGAAGTCGTCGGGCAGAAATTTGGATGTGGGGTGCATTTTATTTGTGAAGTGTGTTGGCTGGTGCAGGTTCAAGTTTAGGAATCGTAGTAAACGCACGGAGCGTTTCTGTGTCTCGAAAGTGCTTATTGCAATTGCCCTTAGGGAATTCTTAGTTGCTAGGCAGGATGGCTTCCCAATTGATTGATGTCATTGTTTCCTGAAAAAATTATTCTTCGAATTGATAAGGACGAAAGCTAGGTTGTTGAAAATATTGTGGTCTGACAATAAGAACTGGTTCTGGCGGTAGCCCAGTTAAGTCATTTGCTTGAAAAGTGACGCGCTTGCTGGCATGCTGTGCGGCTTGGCAGAAGCGAATTTGTTCTACTTCGAGTGACTCCACAGCTGAGGTCTTGGCTACCCTTTGGCGCTCCATGCTTTGATCACTAATGCGAATACATTTGGGTGCTGAGACGAACTCGCGTGATTGACTGTCAGGGTAGTAATAGGTTAAATTACCCTCATAGGCTGTGATATGCAGGCCAGTTGCATCTAGGCTGATCAGACAGGTTCCCTTGTGTAGACGCAGTTCACCTTTTGGTAATTGAATACGTAAATCGGATATCGGAGAGAGCCGACTGCTGGCGACAGCAATCTGCCCATCTATCAAGCGTAGTTTTAAATTGGATTCAGATGGTTCGAGGTCGAGGGCTTGATCTTCTTTGTCGAAAGGGCGCTGAGTGTAATCAATGCACCGTACGACGCTTGCCTCATTGAGAGCGACAGCGACGCCATTAGAAAAAGTTAGGAAAATACGAGCATCCTTTTTTGTGGATAGAGTCAGACCTACTGGGTCTAGGATCTCGTGCGAAGCGGTAGAAACTCCTTCGCCAGACGCGTCGATCGCAGAGACGGAGCCGCTTCGACTAGTAACGATAGCACTACCTTCGATCATTGTTTGAGCTTGGAGCGGGGAGAAAATAAACAAAGCGGCCACTAGGCGTACTGTGCGATGTAGGTGCTTTACTTGTGAAGTTGGTCGAGTAAGAGCTGATGTGCGGCGGTTTTTAAAACTGTAGCTACCTAGGGCGCAGAATCGCGATAGGGCACAAATACGGCTTCTGTTATGTCTGTCGGAGTTTGAACATGCCCCTGCAATATGTGGTACCGACCAGCTGGTTTCCGTCAGATGCTTCGAGCTGTTCACAGGCAAGCGGCGGTTAGAGAACCCATTTGATGTTATATTCATTTATATCGCTACGATATTAACAATCTTACCTGGCACATAGATCTCCTTTTTAATCTCTTTTCCCTCGATGAAGCTCTGCACGCGTTCGTTCGACTTGGCTGCGGTAATGGCAGCGTCTTTAGAGGTGTTGGCAGCCATCTCGGCGTCACCACGATACTTGCCGTTGACTTGGAAAATGATCTTCACGCTGTTTACGACCAGCTGGCGCTCATCGTGTTCCGGCCAACCAGCCTCGGCGATGCTGCCATTGTGGCCGAGGCTCTGCCAGAGCTCCTCGCTGATGTGTGGAGCTAGGGGAGCGACTAACTTGACTAAAGTTTCAACCGAATGCTTGGCGACTGATTCGCCTTGGGAGAGTTCTTTGACGCAAATCATCATTTGTGCGATCGCAGTGTTAAAGCCAAGTGCCGTATAGTCTTGCGTGACTTTCTTGATTGTCTGGTGCAGAACGCGAAGCTTTTTGTCTTCCTCGGCATCGACAGACATACGTGATTCATCGGTGGCTAGGCTCCAGACTCGACGGAGGAAACGGGCGATGCCCTCAATGCCTTTAGTGTTCCAAGGCTTCATCGCCTCGAGTGGTCCCAAGAACATAAGGTAGAGGCGCAGCGTATCGGCACCATAGCTCTCGATAATAGTCTCGGGGTTGACCACATTACCCCTGCTTTTGGACATTTTCTCGCCGTCTTCACCTAAGATGATGCCTTGGTGGAAGAGCTTTTTAAATGGCTCAGGATCGCTGACTAAACCAATATCGTAAAGAATATGATGCCAGAAACGAGCGTAGAGCAGGTGAAGTACCGCGTGCTCAGCACCACCGATATAGAGATCGGGTGTGCCCCAATATTTTTCCTTTTCGGGATTAATTAGCGATTCGGTGTTCTTCGGATCTAGGTAGCGCAGATAATACCAACAGGAGCCTGCCCATTGTGGCATGGTATTTGTTTCGCGGATGCCCAGCAACCAGCCTTCTTTGGCCTCCGCAGAGCTTGCGCCTGTCTTGGGGTCGATAAAGACTTTGAGCCAATCATCCGCTTTGGAGAGGGGACTTTGGCCATCGGGTGAGGGTGTGTAGCTCTCGACTGCAGGGAGTTCAAGCGGCAGCTCACTTTCTGGCAGTATAATGGCGTAGAGTAACTCACCGCCCACTTCGCAGGTGACTGGGCGCTCGACGGATTTAAGTGAGTCGTCGACCTGAGAATAGTCGCTTTCTTTGAGCCAAATGACAGGGAAGGGCTCACCCCAATAGCGTTGGCGCGAGAATAGCCAGTCACGCAGTTTGAAATTGATGGTAGCTTTGCCGCGCTTGTCGGCAGCTAGTTGCTCGACGACTGCATTTTTAGCAGATTCTGAGTCCTTATTGCTATGCTCGCCGGAGTTGATTAATTTGCCGTCGCCCGTGTAGGCTTCGGCGAGGCCGCCTTTGGCGTCTTTTTTAGCAGAGCCGCCATCGTCGATTACTTGTATTATTTCGAGGCCAAATTCTCTGGCAAATTCAAAGTCGCGCACGTCATGCGCGGGAACTGCCATGATCGCGCCAGTGCCATAGGTCATGAGCACATAGTCGGCCACCCAGATGGGGATTTCTTTGCCGTTGACTGGGTTGATTGCGTAGGCGCCAGTCCATACGCCAGTCTTTTCTTTGGCTAGTTCGGCGCGCTCTAGGTCGGACTTACTTTTGGCTTTTTCAACGTATACAGAAATTTTGTGTTGTTGGTCGGCGCTAGCTATTGAATCGAGTAAGGGGTGCTCAGGCGCGATCACCATATAGGTGGCGCCGTAAAGTGTATCGGGGCGGGTCGTGAAGACAGTTAGCTGAGCGTCATGCCCGGACAGATCAAAGGTGATTTCGGCACCTTCGGAGCGACCAATCCAGTTTTCCTGTAAGCGCTTGGTTGAGTCTGGCCAGTCGAGATCCTTGAGTCCGGCGATGAGACGTTCGGCGTATTCGGTAATGCGTAGCACCCATTGGCGGATCGGGCGCCTCTCGACGGGGAAGCTACCACGCTCAGAGCGGGGACCTTCAGGGGTGTTGAGCACTTCTTCGTTGGCAAGGACGGTGCCGAGGTCGGGACAAAACCAGACGGGTTTTTCATCCACATAAGCGAGACCCTTTTTGAAAAGTTGCATAAAGATCCATTGCGTCCACTTGAAGTAGCCAGGATCGGTTGTGTTGACCTCGCGGTTCCAGTCGTAAGCGAATCCTAGCTGGGTCAGTTGTTTGGTAAAATTGGCGACGTTCTGCTTAGTGGTGGTGGCGGGGTGGGTCCCCGTTTTAATCGCGTATTGCTCAGTAGGTAGGCCAAAGGCATCCCAGCCCATTGGGTGGAGCACGTTGTAACCTTGCGCCTTCTTAAAGCGTTTGAGCGCATCGCTGGCGGTGTAGCCTTCTGGATGCCCGATATGCAATCCCGCGCCCGATGGGTAGGGAAACATATCTAGCACGTAGAAGGTTGGTTTATCTTCGAAGTCTTTGGCTTCGAAGGTGTGATTGTTGGCCCAGAATGCCTGCCATTTGGGCTCGATACTGGAAAAGTTGTATTCTTGGGTCGTATTAGCCATTTCGAGAAAACGGCGGATTTAGAAGCCTGCTTGGGCGCCCGTCAATGTCGGAAGGTTGATTTGCCAGTGTCAGCTTCATTCTTGATTTATACTTCTGAACAAATAATAGTATTTATTACATCAATGAAAGTACGGTTACCTCTACTAGTTTGTTGTTTGTTTGCCCTATTAATGACGATTTCATTACTGGAGGCTAATCCACGTACAGTCGGAATTGCGGGTAAGCGAGCTACTTCAGTTGAAGGACAACGCGTTGAGAAAAAACTCTGGGCCCAGCCGCAGACTAATTTTATGATGAACAAGACCTTTCCCATTGAGCAATGGGATAAGCATTTCTCATCGCTCGGAAGCAAGCGTGCGCCGATCTCTTTAAGCGAAGATAAGGACAAGCAGCTATTCAAAACAAAGATGCTTGACCAAAAGATGGTACGTTTTGAAATGTCGCAATGGAATGAGCAGCTGAGTGATCTCCATAAAAAGGCGGGTATAGAAATGGATGATAAGGCGCGTCTAGTAGCGAATCAAAAGCTTTACTATATGATGTTGCAAGATTCTCAGAAGTACAGCGGCATGGCAGACAAACTTTCGCTACGCGAATTAAATCGCTTCCAGTTCCGTCGGAATCGCTCGGACAGTGACATCCCGGTTGAAAGGGCTGGCTCAAGTCGATGAAACGAACCGGTGAAGTTTTATAAGGCATAGTCCCATTTGCTGAGCTATTTCACGCCTTTGGTATTGCTTAGGGTGCTTTTTGCTGGCTTTCAATCGATTACTTAAGGGCAGGCTAAGGTAAAAGGAGCTTGCCTAGAAGCAAACCTCAGATTTTTTCTGAAGGCTATGAAAACGATGTCTGCCGTCCACTATTTAATCATTGCTCTCGGTCTCTTTGCTGCATCCCATGTTTTTGCTAGTGGTGGTGGCGGGGGATCGCAAGGCGGTGATCATGTTTTCCCGATTCCAGAGACGGTTTATTCGGAAATGGAGGCACACCATGTCGAGGAGTTCGGGCATGAGCTTGGGCTGATCGAGCAGTTGAAGATCCGCGCGGCAGCTGATCCTTTTAATGTGGTCGCGACGATCATTTTCTTTCTCGCCGTGGTGCATACCTTTCTAGCAAATACTTTTAACAAGATGGCGCATAAGTTCGAGCTTGAGCACCGTGTAAATGTCAGTTCAGACGAGAGGATTTATGTGGAGGGACGGCAACCTGTTAGTTTTAAAGCTACGCTTTTTCACTTTCTTGGTGAAGTGGAAGCGATCTTTGGAATCTGGCTGATTCCGCTACTGATTTCACTCGTGCTTATGGAGCCTGATGGCTTCGCTACAGTAGCCTTCTACATAGACACGCGAAACTATACGGAGCCAATCTTTGTCGTCATCATTATGGCGATTGCATCCAGTCGCCCCGTGATTCAAATCGCCGAATCTGCGATGCGGAGCGTGGCTTCAATCGGCAAGGAAAGCCCTGCTGCTTGGTGGCTCTCGATTCTGATCGTCGCGCCAGTGCTTGGTTCGTTTATTACCGAACCTGCTGCCATGACGATTGCAGCGCTCTTGCTTGGGCAACAATTTTACCAGCTCGATCCTACGCCGACATTTAAATACGCTACACTCGGTTTACTCTTCGTGAACATCTCTGTCGGTGGCACACTGACGCACTTTGCTGCACCTCCAGTACTTATGGTGGCTGATACCTGGCATTGGGATCTGCCCTACATGTTCACAAATTTTGGTTGGCGTGCCGTGCTAGGGGTCATCGTGGCGACAGCGATCTACTATTTCATCTTTCGTAAAAACTTTGCCTCTCTCAAGGAGCGTGCTAACGAGTTCAAGGCGTCAAAGGCTGCCGAACCAAAACCTACGCCGGCACCATTTTGGGTGATCTTCGTTCACCTTGGTTTTGTTGCTTGGACAGTGCTTACACTGCACCATCCAGCCTTCTTCATAGGTGGCTTCCTCTTCTTCCTCGCGTTCACGATGGCAACGCACCATCATCAATACGATATTCAGTTAAAGTCGCCGCTTCTGGTTGGCTTTTTCCTCGCAGGGCTCGTCACGCATGGAGGTTTGCAGGGCTGGTGGATTTCCCCAGTGCTTAGCTCGCTGTCGGAAGTACCACTTTTTATAGGGGCGACTATATTAACCGCGTTTAATGATAACGCCGCGATTACATTCCTAGCCTCGCAAGTGCCCGCCTTCAGTCCCGATATCCTTGTGGCAGACAATTGGGTCTCCAAGACTGGTAGCGCCCTCGCCAATGCCCGCGGGCTAGAATACGCTGTTGTAGCCGGAGCCGTTACCGGCGGTGGCCTCACGGTGATCGCCAATGCACCCAACCCCGCTGGCCAGAGCATTTTGAATAAGCACTTCAAGAATGGTATCTCACCCATTGGGCTACTCCTTGGTGCGCTCTTTCCAACTCTAATCATGGCAGTTATGTTTATGGTTTTGCCTCACTAGGCTGATGGATAAGAGGAACCAATACGTGGAATGTAGTTGATTTGATCAACTTCCGCGTGCGGCTCAAAGCTGAGTTCCAGTCCAGTAATCGTGAGCTGTATAAGGACGAAGCGGTCTTGGGGGTGAGTCAATGATTGCTGCAAGCATTCTCGTCCCGTGTTGCAAGGCCTAGCTAAAGCAATTTCAGCCGTTCGACTATTCTTTTACTAATTCTATAGACTCTTCGGTGAACTGAATTCGCCGCTCTTTGTAAAGTTTACCCAGACCTTGCTTGAAGGCCTTTTTGCTGGTGTCGAAGGTCGCGCGGATGTCTTCGGGGCTGCTTTTATCGTTGAAGGGCATTTTACCGCCAGCTGCTTCGAGCTTTTTTAGGATGACTTGGCTCACGCCAGTCACGCGACCGTAGCCGGAGGGGTCACGGCGGAGATCGATTTTGCCGTCGTTGTGCACCTTCTTGATGTAACCAGTGAACTGGTCGCCGGGTTCTAATACATCGGAGGTCTCTTCGTGGTAGAGAAGGCCTCGGTAGCGCTTATCGATGATCGACTTGAAGCCTAAGGGTGAATCGCCGTAGATAAGAACTTGCACAGCATCGCCAACTTCGTAGGGAGGCTTCTCGGGCGGCAAGTGATTGTGGAGGCGAGTGGAGGCTACGATGCGGTTGGTATAATCGTCTACATAGACAGCCACGACGGCGCCGTCACCTTCAGTATAGTGAACGTCACCTTGTTCGCGGTAAGGCAGCAGTAGATCTTTACTCAAGCCCCAGTCGAGGAAGGCTCCGGCGGTGGGGTGAACACTGATCACTTCGAGATAGGCGAATTCGCCGACCTTAGCGAGAGGGGTCTCGGTAGTAGCGACGAGTCGGTCTTCGGAGTCATTATAGACGAAACACTCGACTCCGGAGCCGATAGTCATCTCGGGCATGACATAACGAGTGGGCATGAGGATTTTATCATGCTGTCCACCATCGAGGTAAAGGCCGTGGTCGCTCTTTTCCAATACGGTGAGGGTGTTGTATTTTCCGATATCGGCCATGTCGTTGTTTGTTAAATTTATAGTGTGGTAATTATGCAAACCCTCTCACCTGCCAAGTGAGTGACCCCTATATGTCAGGGGAGAAGTTGTTGCCACTCATGCTAATTGGTAAGGGAGATAAATTTGACCGATTTGGGTGGTCTATTCTTAATTAATTAATGCGAGTCTCCAAATCGCGGACGAGTTCAAGCAATGTTTGATTTTTACCGCCAATGGATTCGAGTGCGGTCAAGGCGGCTTCAGTGTGACGTTTGGCTTCAGCTTGGGCGCCTTCGATTCCGTGGAGGGCGACGTAAGTAGATTTGGCTGCTGCGGCGTCCTTACCGACGGGTTTACCCAAGGTTATAGTGTCGGAGGTGGCGTCAAGGATGTCGTCGACTATCTGGAAGGAGAGACCTAGATGATAGCCAGCGTCTTGCATATACTGTCGCTGTGTCTTGTTCGGCCGTGAAAAGGCATGCCCCATCTTAAGGGCGGCAGCAAGGAGGGCCGCGGTTTTATTTTCGTGAATGTAGCGTAGGGTGTCGGAATCGAGTTGTTTACCTTCATTTTCGACATCTTCTTGCTGGCCGCCGATGAGTCGCTCACTTCCACTGGCGTCAGCGAGTATAGTGATTAGGCGGGTGGCAAGTGAGGGAAGGTCTCCATACTCACGTGCGAGTAATTGAAAGGCACAGGTAAGCAGGGCGTCGCCTGCCAATATGGCGGTGGCCTCGTCGAATTGCGCATGGCAACTAGGTCGGCCGCGGCGCAGGTCGCTGTCGTCAATTGAGGGCAAGTCGTCATGGATCAGTGTGTAAGTGTGCAGACATTCTATGGCGACGGCGGCGGCGGTAGGGTCTACCTCGGAAGCGAAGAGCTCGGAAGCAGCAAAGAGTAGAGCAGGGCGAATGCGCTTGCCGCCAACTTTCATCGAGTAGCGCATGGCGGCATGCAATTTAGCTGGGCGCGTTTCTGCGACAGGCAGTAGTTGGTCGATACCGCTTTCAACGCGGGCACGATAAGCTTCCAATTTTCCTTTTAATGCAACATTCACTACTATAACCCATAGTATATTTTTTTATGAAGGAAATGCCAATATTTGAAGAAGTTTTTAATGGTCTGATCAGATTACCTGGATTTTGGGTAAAATTTTTAATTGGGGGCTTGCTGTCTTTTGTGCCAATTGTGAATATTTTTGCCTTTGGTTATCTGTATCGCTCATCGCGGTTGGTCCGCAAATCAGGCCAGCCCGCTTTACCTGCGTGGAACGACTGGTCGGGGCTCTTTCTCGATGGATTACGCTTCGCGGTCGTCTGGTTAGTCTTTTGGTTGCTGCCAATTTTGTTAGCGTCTTTGATCGCTTGGCTGATGCCTTTTGTTTACCTTGGGGCATTGAGTAGTATTTTCTTCCTAACATCAGTCCTCCTCTCAACGGTTCTCTTTAGTTCCGCACTTTACCGCTATAATATGCGAAGAAATTTTAAGGACCTATTGGACCTATTGCTGATCTTTAGGATGACTGGGATGGAGATGCCTCGGTTGATTTTGCCTGGCTTTGCTTTCCTTGGTTTCCTCGTTTTGTTGCAACCGTTCTATGGTTTTGCTATTTTTGGCGGTTTCCTTGTATTAATCACCTACACGAGTCTCCGCTTCCGTAGCATAGAGGGAAATCCATCTGTTTCTTTCTAATTTTTCTGAATCCTTATGGCGGCTATAAATACTGAAAAATCACCCGGTTACTTTGGCGTTTATTTCTGTGGAATGTTAGTTGCACTACACAGTGCATTAATTGGTCTTTAATTTGCGCTAAGCGCTCATAATGACAGCAAATATTGTCAGACGATTAGTCCTATTGCATCTAACTCTTTTCGCGAGTGGTGCGTTCGCTCAGCAATCAGTGTCGGGTTTACGCTCGTTGAGTAATAACCACTTCGATGTGATCGGCCTGCATATGCGCTCTGTCTCATATGTGAGCGATCTCAGCGCGTTTAGTGTGCAAATAGCTGAACGTTATCTCCCTCGAGAAGGTTTAACCTTTCCGTCAAACATTTTGATCAGCCTGAGACCTGGAGAGCATGCCGACTTTATGGGAGATTACCGTATCCGCCTTGCCGAGCGTGGATCCATCCAAGTCGACCTACGTTGGGAAGATTCAATGACGCTCGAACGTAGCTGCTACGCAATTTCGGAAGCACTTTTAGTGCAGTATGCGATCTACAACTATGGCACCAAAGCCCCTGATAAGATACGTTCATGGACGATTGATGCCTTGGCGAACGAAGTATACGTCTCGCTTCGTTCTGCGGAATTTGCAGATTTGTTGAAAGTGGCTCAAGAGATGGATGTCCCGCAATTAACTGAGATCCTCGAGCCTTCACGCTCTGCAATTGCAGTCCCAAGCGCTGCAGGCTATTGGCTACTGCAAACTATGAAATCGAGCACTTTTGAGCGCTCCGCCTTGCGAAGCTTATTCCAGCAAGCAATTGCCGGTGTCGATATTGAGGAGTCGCTTACCGCTATTATACAGGTGAGCCAACCGACTGCGGAATTTTTACCCGCCCAAACTTGGTGGGTGCAGCAGTTGAGTCTCATATTTGGTCAAGAATACGAAGTCGTGGAAACGATGAAAGTCTCGCGCGACTGGTTGGCCAAATTGGGGCGCTTTGATGCACCGCTCAAGATAGGGTTACAGCCTGCAAATGAGGAGTTAAAGCTGGATTTACGTGCTATTTGGACACATCGGATGATGCCCAAGGTGCAAGAACTAGTGCAAGCTCGCTACGAAATCCTTCGCCTACGAATGACTCGTGTTAACCCTGCCTACTACAACTCAGCACTTTCTTTGGGCGAGCTCTTCGAGGGTATTTTAAATGATGAGTCGTCTTATAAATATCTCCATTCGCTCACAATGTATCTTAGTGAGTGGGTAGATGCCAAAGAGATGCAGGATTCGTTGGAAAATATCCTAGATTAATTTAATTACCTTAGTCCTTCTATTATAGTGAATTAAGGTAAAAATTAGATCTTCGTGATAAAAAACTACAAAAAATTGAACGCAGATACAAGTGGTGCGTCTATGTTAATATAAAATTTTGCAGTTTTTTATTGTTTGTTGTTTATAGTGCGCCGCTCCTCTTTTGGGGCGGCGTTCTTTTTTGCCAGTTCTTCTCCGAATAGCTGGCGTTGACTTGCTGGTATGTTGTTACGTAAATCTCACATGTGGACTAGACAAAACCACATCAGCGCTCAATATCGCGATCTTTATGAAAATTTATTTAAATGATCAATTAGTCGATGCCTCCGAGGCCAAGGTCTCTGTATTCGATCACGGGCTACTCTATGGGGACGGTATTTTTGAAGGAATCCGCCTCTACAATGGCTGCGTTTTCAAACTAGAAGAGCACCTCGAACGCCTTGAATACTCGGCTAAGTCGATCATGTTGGACATGCCTTGGACACGTCAGCAAATCTCAGACGCCGTTTGCGAAACCTGCCGTGCTAATGGTCTTAATGACGGCTACATTCGCCTTGTCGTCACACGAGGTATTGGTAGCCTTGGTTTATCTATCAGAAATTGCGACAAGCCACAACTCATCGTAATCGCAGATACAATTCAACTTTACCCACAAGAGTTTTACGATAACGGTCTTGCCATTATAACTGTACCGACTCGCCGTTGTAATCCAGCCGCGCTGCCACCCACTGTTAAGTCGCTTAATTATTTGAACAATATTCTTGCCAAGATTGAGGCGCAACACCTCGGCTATCATGAGGCAATCATGCTTAACGATCAAGGCTATGTCGCTGAATGTACTGGAGACAACATATTCACCATTCACAAGGGTGAGCTCATCACGCCATCCGCTAGTTCTGGTGCCCTCAAGGGCATCACTCGAGATACTACTTTGGAGATCGCTGACGAAATTGGTATTCCATGGCGTGAGGCCAACATGACCCGTTACGACGTTTGGGTGGCAGACGAACTTTTTCTAACTGGAACAGCTGCCGAGATAGTCCCAATCGTAGAGGTTGACGCCCGCAAGATAGGTGATGGCAAGCCCGGCAAGATCACGGCTAAATTCCTCGAAGCCTTCCGCAGCCGAGCGTGCCTAGAGGGCACAATGATCTAGCAGTCTAATCGGCGATTAGCGCAATCTTTACAAACCGAAGTCGAAATTAAGTTTCTCAACTATTACTCATGATTGTTCTGGAATAAAATGCGCTTTAGTTTTGCGATTTTGGCAGGAACCGATATTCTAATTTCTATGGCTGAAAATTTAAATTGTAGTTATTGCAATAAACCCGCGACCGTTCACCTGACACAGATCGTCAACAACAAGATCATCAAGGTTGATCTTTGTGAGTCCTGTGCGCAGGCCAAGGGTGTCACCGACTCTGAGGGTTACTCCCTTACAGATCTTCTATCAAAGACAAATCTTAGCCCTGAAAAGGGCGAGCCTCAGATCACTTGTCCAGATTGTGAACTGAGTACTGCGGACTTTCGTCGAACAGGTAGACTTGGTTGTGCAAGCTGCTACCAGAACTTCGTGTCCTTGCTAAAACCAGTTTTAGAGGACATGCACGCTGGCACCGCACACAAGGGTAAGATCCCCTACCTTGCGCTTTCTCGGCAGACTAGCATGGCCAAGTTAAATAGTCTTGAAAATGCTCTTCACAGGGCCATTTCCGAGGAAGCTTACGAAGACGCAGCTAGATTCCGCGACGAAATCCAAGCATACAAAGAACACGTCGAATCTGAAGCTGTCCGGTAATGATTGAGTCCCTTCTAAAGGCCGATAAAGCTGAACTCACCCAAAGCACCAAAAAGGGTGCGCCTGTAGTACTCAGCACGCGCTTGCGTTTGGCTCGTAATTTAGTGGATGTTCCATTCCCTGAACGTGCCAACAATTCACAGCGTACTGACGTTATGACAAGGTGTGCCGATCAAATCGGCGAACTTACGCAAATGAAGCACGGTGCTTTTTTTGATATAGCCGGACTTTCTGACCTTGAAAGACAAGTTCTCGTCGAACGTCACCTCATCAGTCGGGAACTTTGCGAGTCTCAATCTGGCTCCGGCGTTTTCATCAATAAAGATCAGACTTGCTCTATTATGATCAACGAGGAGGACCATCTTCGCATACAATTCCTGAAGACAGGCTTCAGCTTGCGTTCCGTCTGGAAGCAAATCAATCGGTTCGATTCTAGTTTAGAAAATGGCCTCGACCTCGCCTTCTCGTCAGAGTTTGGCTATCTCACGGCTTGCCCGACAAACTTAGGCACTGGCCTGCGTGCCTCCGTCATGCTGCATCTCCCTGGCCTCGTCATTTCCGAGCATATGGATAAGGTTATTCGTGCGGTTAACCAGCTCGGTATTACCGTGCGTGGCCTCTTCGGAGAGGGCTCTGATGCGACCGGCCACGTTTTTCAAATATCCAATCAGCAAACCCTAGGTGAGAGTGAAGGTGAAATAATGACTCGTCTAGGCAGCGTATTCAAGACCATCATTGATCACGAAATTAATGCTCGTTTTAAGTACATTGAAAAGAATCGCGCTCGCTTGCTCGACCAAATCGGCCGGGCTTTTGGAGCTTTACAAAATGCCCATGTAATCAATTCGAATGAGGCCATGAATCTGCTCTCTTTTATGCGTTTAGCCGTCGATCTCGAGATGTTGCCTGAAGTAAATCGCTCCGATGTCGATAGGTTATTCATTGAGTGCCAGCCGGGTCATATTCAATACGCCGCAGGTGAGGGCATCGAGCCTGATGCCCGTGACCTTTGCCGCGCGGATATCCTGCGCGAAGAATTTCTTCGATTACCCGCACTTGATTTTGACAAGGTTAATAAACTCGTTTAGCTTTAAATAAGCAAAATTATGGAACCTATGAACAACTTCACTCCACGCGCACAACAAGTTTTGGCGCTCGCTCGTAAAGAAGCCGATCGTTTCCATCACAACTACGTTGGGACCGAGCATCTTTTACTCGGTCTGATTAACCTTGGACAAGGAGTTGCCGTTAATGTGCTCCAAAAAATGGGTCTCGATCTTCAGACCGTGCGAGCAGCCGTCGAAAAACAGGTCGGAAAAGGTCCCGAGAGTAAGCCTTCAGGCAACATACCCTACACACCACGAGTGAAAAAGGTGCTGGCACTCTCTGGTAAAGAGGCGAAAGCGCTGAACCACTCCTATGTCGGCACAGAGCACATACTTCTAGGTCTCCTACGCGAAGGCGAGGGCGTCGCAGCGCGTGTACTCAAATCCCTCGACGTCGATATCGAGCGTTGCCGAAATGAAATCCTCGCAGAACTTGATCCAAACTTTTCTGGTGAGACTGGAGAGGCAACAGCGGCAGGCTCTAACCCTGGTAGTCTCGATGATAAAAAGGATAGTAAGACGCCTGCTCTGAAGGCATTCGGTCGTGATCTCACCGCACTCGCTAAAAATGGTGAACTCGACCCAGTGATAGGCCGCAGTGAAGAAATTCGCCGTGTTGTGCAGATTCTCTGCCGTCGGACTAAAAATAACCCGGTGCTCATCGGTGAAGCCGGTGTCGGTAAGACGGCCATCATCGAAGGTCTTGCTCAAGAAATTTCCTCTGGTATCGTGCCCGAAATCTTAGCGGACAAACGTCTGATAACTCTCGACTTGGCTTTAATGGTGGCTGGGACCAAGTATCGAGGTCAATTTGAAGAACGTATTAAGGCAGTCATGGATGAAATCCGCCGTGCCAAGAATGTCATCATCTTTATTGACGAGCTTCACACGATTGTTGGTGCGGGCGCGGCCGAGGGTGCCATGGACGCGTCTAACATTTTTAAGCCTGCGCTCAGTCGCGGCGAGCTACAATGCATAGGTGCCACCACTTTGGCCGAATACCGTAAATACATCGAAAAAGACAGTGCGCTCGACCGTCGCTTTCAGTCCGTCAAGGTTGAAGCCCCCTCCGTTGAAGACACAGTTCTTATTCTCAAAGGCATACGCAGCAGATACGAGGATCACCATAAAGTCGAATTCACAGATTGTGCACTTGCGGCGGCAGCTAAGCTTTCCGAGCGCTACATCACCTCGCGCTTCCTCCCCGATAAGGCGATCGACATCCTCGATGAGGCCGGTGCCCGTGCTCGTATTGAATCACTCAAACAGCCACCCGAGTTTGATGCTATGACCGATGAGATAGATGAGGTCTGTGCTAAGAAAGAAGATGCCATTGCTAAGCAAAACTTCGAGGGTGCTGCCAAATATCGCGACGAAGAGAAACAACTACGCAAAAAGCGAGCCGTCGTGATCGATGATTGGAAGAAAACTCGCGAAGAGAACCGCCTCGTCGTCGACGAAGAGGAAATGCTACAAGTTGTTGCTGCCTGGACAGGAATACCACTCTCTAAAATGGAAGAGGCCGAGAGTAAGAAACTCCTTAATCTCGAAGACGAACTACAAAACGAAGTGATTGGTCAGACGGTGGCAACAGAAGTCATTTCTAAAGCCCTTCGCCGCTCTCGCGCTGATCTCAAAGACCCTAAACGTCCAATAGGCTCCTTTATGTTTCTTGGACCTACGGGTGTGGGTAAGACACTACTTGCCAAGGTTTTGGCTGAAGAGATGTTTGGCGACAAGGATGCTATCATTCAGATCGATATGTCTGAATACATGGAAAAATTTGCCGTCTCTCGCCTCGTAGGTTCGCCCCCAGGCTACGTCGGTTACGAAGAGGGTGGTCAACTGACCGAAGCCGTCCGCCGCAAGCCTTACTCAGTCGTACTTTTCGACGAAATTGAGAAAGCACACCCGGACGTCGTTCAATTGCTCCTTCAAGTGCTCGAAGAAGGCCGATTAACCGACAGCCTAGGTCGCAAGATCGATTTCCGTAACACCATTTTGATTATGACTTCTAACGTAGGCGCGGACATCCTCCAGCGCAATACTTCAATGGGCTTCGGAATCGAGGGAAATGCTGAGAACGAGTATGAAAAAATCCGTGAAAAGATCCTTGATGAGACTAAGCGGGTCTTCAAGCCCGAGTTCCTTAATCGCCTCAACGACCTAGTAATATTCAAACCACTCGCTCGCGAGGATATGACTGAGATCGTCGACTTAGAACTACGAAATGTTTCCACTCGCCTCAAAGAACGCAACTTAACATTCGAATTTTCTGAAGAGTGCAAAGACTTCTTGATCGATAAAGGCTACGACGAGAAATATGGGGCACGACCACTACGTCGCGCTGTCGAAAAATATTTAGAAGACTCCCTCGCTGAAGCCTTACTCTCTGGAGAGATCAAGCCAGGCGAGGTCATTAAGGTCACTGTTGACTCAGAAGCCGAGGGCCTCGAATTCCAGCAGGATCAGCCCGTTTCTTCGTAGCGAAGATATTCTTCTCACGCTTCCTCCGGTGCAGTGAGTGTTTTGATCTGAAGGGTTTGTTGTTCTTATCAAGAATGTTTGTAGTGTAATAGACACTACTAATTATGTAATTTGGCGTCTACCTCCTATTCCTCAGACAGTGGTGTTTGATTGCATGTCGGTTCATTTCTGAGCCAGGCCTGCTTACTTCGCCTAGACTGGCAGAAATAGTTTAATGCCTGAACAGCTGTAAGTTCGTCGCCTTTGGCATTGACCTCATTCAGGTAGAGAATTGACTATTTAAAAGAGATAGCTTGCGCTTTCGTATTAAGCCAAAATCCCCTAAAGCTAACATGACCAGTGATAATTCTTCTATGGAGTCGGTTTCGCATGAGCACCGTAAATTCGCTCCTCCCTCTGAGTTTGTCGATGCGGCTCATATTAGTGGTGATTTGGCCTACAGGGCGCTCTACAAGAAAAGTGTTCAAGATCCCGAAGCCTTTTGGGCAGAAGCGGCTGGAGAGCTGCATTGGTTTAAGAAGTGGGACACGGTGCTCGACGACTCTGATGCGCCATTTTTCAGATGGTTTGATGGAAGCCGCACAAATCTCTCTTACAATTGCCTCGATCGTCACATCGATGCGGGGAGGGGAGATAAGATCGCCATCCACTGGGAGGGCGAACCTGGGGATTCGCGCGACATCAGCTACGCGCAGCTCCATCTGGAGGTTTGCCGCCTGGCTAATGCCTTGAAATCACGCGGTGTGCAAAAGGGCGACCGGATCGCAGTCTATCTACCGATGATTCCTGAGTTGGCTGTTGCTGTCCTAGCTTGTGCGCGTATCGGCGCTGTGCACTCGGTCATTTTTGCGGGTTTTTCAGCCGATTCAATTCGTGACCGCGTGCTCGATAGTGAGACGCGAATGGTTATCACGGCTGACGGTGGCTACCGCCGTGGGAAGATGCTGGAGCTTAAAAGCATTGTTGATGAAGGCGTAGCGAATTGCGACTGCGTGAAGGATGTCATCGTGGTTAAACGAGGCAACGACCATCCGGTTGTTTGTTCGATGGTAGATGGCCGTGACAGATGGTATCATGATCTCGTCGCTCATATGGATGACCATTGCCCCGCCGAGGAAATGGAAGCGGAAGATTTGCTGTTCCTGCTTTACACAAGTGGTACGACGGGGAAGCCAAAAGGCATCATGCACACCACAGCGGGCTACCAAGTATTTAGCTACCTTACCTCGAAGTATATTTTCGACCTCAAGCAAGACGATGTTTATTGGTGTACTGCTGATGTGGGTTGGATTACAGGACACACTTACATTGTCTATGGCATTATGCAGAACGGCGTCACTCAAGTGATGTATGAAGGTGCTCCAAATTATCCTGACGAAGGGCGCTTTTGGGAAATTATTGAAAAGTATAAAGTTTCCATCTTCTACACCGCACCGACTGCGATCCGTGCGTTTATGAAGTGGGGCGATGATTGGGTTACGGGTAAGGATATTTCCTCGCTTCGTCTACTCGGCACAGTTGGTGAACCGATTAACCCAGAAGCTTGGATATGGTATCACAAACTGATTGGTGCAGAGCGTTGTCCGATCGTGGATACATGGTGGCAGACCGAAACGGGTGGGCACATGCTCTCACCAATGCCGGGTGCGACCGCGACGAAGCCTGGTTGCGCTACAGTTCCTTTTTTTGGGATCGAGCCAGTGATCTTAGCAGATGATGGTAGCGAAGTCGAAGCAGGCATTCTAGCTATCAAGAAACCATGGCCCGGTATGCTGCGTGGTATTTATGGCGACCCACAGCGTTTTAAAGATACCTACTGGTGTAAGTGGGGTGGTAAATATTATTTCCCTGGGGACGGTGCACGCCGCGACGCGGATGGTTATATTTGGATTCTAGGTCGTGTGGACGATGTGGTCAACGTATCGGGTCACCGTATCGGCACTGCTGAGTTGGAAAGTGTCTTCGTCGAGCACAAGGACGTGGCCGAATCTGCAGTGGTCGGTATTTCCCACGAGATTAAGGGTCAGGGGCTAGTTGCCTTTGTCACTGTGATTGATGGTCGCGATCAAGACGATCTTCTCCGTAAGGAACTCGTCGCAATGATCGACAAGGGGATCGGGAAGTTTGCTCGGCCTGAACGTGTTCTCTTTTCTTCGGATTTACCTAAAACACGTTCTGGTAAGATTATGCGTAGGATTCTACGTGACATCGCCGAGGGCAAAGAGTTGGGCAATGTAACGACTTTGGCTGATCCAACTGTGGTCGAAGAGTTGCAGAAACAGTATTTGGATACCTAAAACGAGGCAAATCAACAGCGATATTCGCTTCGTTATTGAGATACACTTCCTAGCTAAATGGGATAATCATTTCGAACCAGTATCACTGCTGTCGACTTCTTTTGGTTCTGCGCTGTGAAGTATATTTTCGAGTTCCAGGCCAGTCATGCTTTTAATGCCTTTGAGCAGTTGCATCAGTGTGAGCATCATAATTACCATGCTTGGGATCGCTATGACTGGCCAACTCCAAGCCATCATTTTACTCACCTCGGAATTAAAAGCATCACTGCCACTGGGACTGACTACGATCCAGCGAGCGAGAAAGTAGTTTAAAATACCACTTAGTAAAAAAGAGGCCGCCAGCATCCATGTGCAGCGTACAAGTAAACGATCAAAGGCGCTGACTGAATCGTGCGTGACGAGGGCGGAATGTACCTTATCTACATTAATAAGCTCGGGGTTGTAGAGAAGCGTACGAATAAGGGGGTAGGGTGTTTTTAAGGAAACCAGCACGGCAAAGCCCAGTAGAAGTGGGATGGCAGCCTCCTTGACCGCGAACCATTCAGTTGGAATCTTTAGGATTCCAATGCCTCCAGTCAAAAGAACACTGATCAAACCAAGGATCGAAAAAACGTTATACTTCGAGCGTTTAAGATAGTCGTAGAAGAAGTAGCCGACAGGAAAGGCAATCGCAAGGAGAAGCACGCCTACCGCTACATTATCGAAGTAGGGTTCAAGGTGGGAACCGAACCATTGCTTACCCTTGTTGAGTAGTAAGATTGGTAGGATCAGGTTGAAACCTAGGTTCAGGAAAGTATTTTCCTTCCCGGCGTCCTTTTTTTTAGGCGGTTCTGAATTATCAGAAATAGACGAGTTGATGGGTTGCAGATCAGGCATGAGATCGTTTAGAGTTTTAATGCTCATGTCGAACGCAAGCTCTATTCGTTGTCTTATTACTGCGGGTCCCACCCGTGAGCATATCGATCCGGTACGATATATCAGTAATCCTTCGACCGGGAAAATGGGCTTTTCCATTGCCCAAGCCGCTATTGAGGCTGGCTGGAACGTTGATCTTGTGGCTGGTCCTGTCGATCTAGAAGAACCAATTGGCGCCATCTTCTACCCGGTTATGACCGCCGAAGAAATGCTACATCAGGTAGATGCGCTCTTCGATGCTTGTGATATCCTCATTATGACGGCGGCGGTCAGCGACTTTCGCCCCGTTATTCAGCACACTCAAAAAGAAAAGAAGGGTGAGGCTTCCATGAATATTGAGTTTGAACGCACCACGGACATCCTGAAAGCTATGTCCGACCGTAAAGCGCACCAGACAGTAGTCGGCTTTGCTGCTGAAACAAAGGATGTGGTCACTTATGCCAAGGAAAAGCTAGCATCCAAGAACCTAGACTTCATTGTAGCTAATGAAGTTGGCAGAGTAGGATCAGGATTCGCTGCGGATTCAAACGAAGTACTTCTCATCGCTGCCGACGGAACTTCCATCAAACTAGGTCCCTCCACTAAGTCGGTCATTGCAGAAGAATTGATACAACTCGTTGCGCCCACGAAATGATGGCTTCTACCTTTTAACTTTTATATTTTAACTTCTTCTAATGAAAAACACTGGACTCGAAAAAATACTTGGGCGGATCGAAGATCTTGATTCAGTGAATTTGGGAATCCTCGTGCAGCGTCTTGCTCGCGAGCGCAAGATGCAGGAGACTGTATTCAATACGATTCAAGATGGTGTTATTGTGATCGATTCGGATGGAGTGGTGCAATATGCAAACGATGCAGCCCTAGGATTGATTGGCCTCAAGGAAAACGATATCGGTGTCATTAGACTCTGGAAAATGGTGCCCGATTTAGCCAAATCGATCAATCTTGAAGAAGTTAAGGGTAAAAAGAAATCGGCTCCCGTTCTCTCGCGTGAGATAGAACTTAATTACCCCGAGCATCGCGTGGTGCGTCTCTACATGGTACCTATCGATGCTCAAGTTGGCCATGATGATAGTGGTGGTTACGTTATCGTTCTGTCCGACGTAACTGAAGAACGCGTTTCGATGGAGGAGCGGATCGAAAGTGAGCGTATCGATTCTATCGTTCGTTTAGCCGCAGGCGTAGCGCACGAACTTGGAAACCCGCTTAATTCTTTGACGATTCACTTACAGCTAATTGAGCGCAAGATCAAGAAACTAAGTGAGCAGGCAGACGCCGCTAAATTGGCCGAGTCCTTGCTGGTGTGCCAAGGAGAGGTGGAGCGACTCGATGGCATCATTACCCACTTTCTCGAAGCAGTGCGACCGCAGAAGCCTGAGTTAAATGAGCTTGATTTGCTAAGGCTCGTTGAGGAAGTACTGCGCGTGCAGGAGGCAGAATTGAGCGACCGTAAACTTGGTGTAAAAGTCGAATTCAGTGAAGAATTACCCACGATTCTCGGTGACAGCGATCAAATTAAGCAGGTCTTTTTTAATCTAATCAAAAATGCGATGGAAGCCATGCAGCCTAATGGAAGTCTGCGAATCATTGCACGTCGTGACGACGACTACGTTTATCTGCAATTTGTTGATACGGGCTCAGGCATTTCTGGGGAGGATCTTTCCAAGGTTTTTCAAGCCTACTACACGACTAAAAAGGGAGGCCACGGCCTTGGCATGATGATTGTTGAGCGCATTATTCGTGCACACGGTGGGCATATCAACATTGAGTCGAGAAAAGAGGCGGGCACAGCCATAACCTTGCAGTTCCCTCAGCAGCATCGGCGAGCAAGGCTACTTGAGTAAGTAGGGTTTACATATTTTGGTGAGCTCAGATGTATTCCTACTATCTGAGACTGAGTGATTTTTTGTTATTCTGGGGGACGGCATTTCGAAAAGGTTGACATTATTCAGCCGCGAATTACATCAGTTATATCTGATGAGTACTGCTCCAAAATATCGAGTTTTGGTTTTGAACCGGTTATGGCAGCCAGTTAACATCGTTGGCGTTGAGCGAGCTTTTAGCCTACTGCTTCAAGACCACGCGCAGGTTATCTACACTGGGGACGAGAATTTCCGTTTGATGGACTCATCTGCTTGGTTGGAACTCTCCCAGGAAGCGTCTCCTGAGGTCAATGAGCCCTGCATTCAGACTGTTCGTTTACGGATACGAATGCCCAAGGTCCTGCTACTCCGCAGCTATGACAAGTTACCAACTCAGGAAATTAAATTCACACGAAACAATCTCTTTGAACGCGATGATTATCGCTGTCAATATTGCGGTAATCACTTTGATGCGGTGCATTTAAATATGGACCACGTAATCCCTCGTGATATCGGTGGGCGAACCTCTTGGGAAAATATTGTTACATCATGTATTAAGTGTAATTCACGCAAAGCGAACCGTCTGCCACATCAGGCAAACATGCACCTCATACGTAAGCCCGAGCGCCCGAAGTGGCGGCCATTTGTTAGTTCTTTGATTGGGCAAAGCTATGACTCGGATTGGGACCATTTTATTAATTTGAAGAAGCCAGCGTAAGTCTTGGATTTCAGATTTATATGGCTGCATTCTGAAATCCGCCCAGCCGGAACACCCACTAATACGAAATAAATAGCTAAAGTATGCTTCCAGTAGCGAAACTAAAACAGCCAAAATCCAACAACCGCCAAGATGAGAATCAGTAGGATTACGGAGAGGCTTTTACGTTCTTGGCTGGTCAGTCGCATGTTTTAAAATGTAGGCAATTTCACCCTTACGGACAATACTTTTAGTCACGAATATTAGCGGTAATCTCAGTGTTATTCTCATTAATTTCTGATTTCTCGATTTAATATTAATAAGCGATTTATTTACGAAACAGTCTGAGATTGAGTTCTTTCGATAAGTCTATTGAGTTTGAAGTATGAAAATATTTGTCCCCTTACTGTTTACTTTTACGATCCTAACTTGCTTCACTGCTTGTTTAAGTACAACGCCTTACGGAGAGTTCGTCAAAACGATCAATTTTAGTTCACTAGATACCTTCAGTTATAAGCATACGCTCACTACGGGCATGGATTTCCGTAAGTCCGATGAACTCTTACTCGAAGAGCTATCCGAGCAAGTAGTTGTCAGTCAGTTAGAAGAAAGGGGTTTTGAACCTACCGACGTCGACGCTGATTTTTTCGCTGTAGTTAAATGGAAAAAGTCAGTGACTTACTGTGCAAACCCCTTTGACCACATTGATCCCTACAACGAGGTCATCGCTCGCCGAGGTGATCCAAACAGTCGACTTGCCTCACGTTTACACCTGACTCTTGAAATCTACGAGAGCAGTACCCGCAATCTTTTTTGGCGAAACGAACTTCCTAACATTTTCGGCGCGCTACAGCTAACGGAAGAGCGAGTTAATGATTCGCTCAAGTTAGCGATCAAGAATTTTCCCCAACATATTGCTAAGGACCCTAACTTGCCGAGCATCCACTAACCCTGTCACTTTTTATTATAGGTCTGCAAGGAAGGTGTGAATGGCCATTTTTACGGGATCACATTGTTCAAGATGGGGCATGTGCGATGCATCTGATACGGTAAAATGGGAGGCGTGAGGCAAGACAGCCTGCATGCGCTGAGCAATGTTTGTGTATTTCGTGTCTTTTTCGCCAGTTATGAGTAGTGCAGGCATAGTCAGTTTGGCTAGTTCTGGCCAGAGGTTAGGTGCATTGCCCTGGCCGAATTGGCATAAACTTTTGGCTAGGCCTATGCTAGTGTTTTTTAGGCGATTAGCCTGCATGGAGGCCTGCAGATCACCTGCTATGTTCTTTTGGCTCCGTATCAGGGGCGTTTCTTGCCAGAATTCTAGGAATTCTTGCATGCCAAGTCGCTCAATGGAATCTGCGAGTTCGGCGTCTGCAATGCGACGACTAGCCCGCTCGGTCTCGTCTTCAATACCAGGGGTAGCGCTGATCAGGATGAGTGCATCCCATACTTCGGGGTAATACGCCGCATGAAGAAGAGCGGCTCTTGCACCCATCGAATAGCCCAAGAGAATTTTTTGAGTAGTGGCTGGTGACTGATGATGGGTAATTACCTTGTTGATGCAATCAACAGTGCCTTGTGGAGAGCAGTCTATCTGAGATTCGGGGCCATGTCCTGGCAGAGCGGGGCAGTGCCATTCGCCGCCGACTTCTTGCGCGAGTGGCGCGAAGTCAGCACCGCAACCAGTAAAGCCGTGTAGTGCTAGTATAGACATCGCAAAGCAAATATTTAAAAATGGTCAGTGTAGAGTAAAATACAGAAAGCGGCTACGTCTCAGAAGCCGCTTAAAATATTGTATAATCTATCTTCTCCTTAAGTTCATAGTTGGAGTGGGCGGTCCAGTCCATGATTCCTGACGTGAACTACTCGCAGATTGTCGCGGATATGATCTTCTGCTCATCGATGGGGCGATCACCAGCACCTTTTTTGACACTTTCGAGTTTCTTGATGACGTCCATGCCTTCGGTGACTTCACCGAAGATGGTGTGGTTCATGTGAAGCCAAGGAGTGGCTGCTGTGGTGATAAAAAACTGGCTACCATTAGTGCCTGGGCCTGCGTTGGCCATAGCGAGTATTCCTGCCTTATCGAAATTTAGATCACGGGCGCATTCGTCTTCGAAGTTTTTGCCCCATATTGATTCACCTCCACGGCCTGTCCCTGTTGGGTCACCTCCTTGAATCATGAATTGTTCAATGATCCGGTGAAAGATGACGCCATTGTAGTAGCCATTCTTGCAGTGCGTAGTAAAGTTTTCACAGGTTTTGGGTGCGACGTCATTAAAGAGGTCGAATGTGATGGAGCCTTGGGTAGTTTCGAGTGTGACTTTCATAGTTATATAAATTAGAGATTAGAATTTAAGATTTAGGCGTTTGTAATACCCTAGAGTAAACTCATTTCAGGTGAGAGATTGTTTCAACGACGAAATGTTTTAAGCTGGATTGAGTGGCCTCGAAAGCAACTGGAAGTTTAAGTTCTTTCATGGTTTTTGTGGTGAGAGGCCCGATACTACCGAAACTGGGTTTGCGCGCAGCAGGCTCTAGTGTGAGTGATTCGTGTTGCTCGACAAAAGATTTTACAGTAGAGGAACTGGTGAAGAGGACGGCATCGGCACCCTCCATGCGGAAGCGTTCGACAGAGGGTTCTTGGCTGAGGTCGGTTTTACTGGTTCGATAGAGGGGCAGGGTATCGACAATGGCACGGCCTTCGTCGGACTCTAGGCGCGCGACAAGATTATCGCGGTTTTGATTTCCTGTTACGACAAGTACCTGAACGCTTTCGACTCCTTCGTTTTCGATCAGTTCTTTGGCTAGGGCATCCGCATTAGCCTGTTTTGGCACGAGGTCGACCTTGAGCTTATGTTTCTCGATCTCGCGCGCGGTTGCGCTCCCTACAGCGGCTATACGCATAGGGCCGAGGCAGCGGATATCGTCGTAAGCTTTGTAGAAGAGGTCGAAGAAGTTCTTCACCCCATTCGCGCTAGTGAAGATGACCCATTCGTAAACAGCGATGCCTGCGAGGACTTCGCTCACTCGTTGGCCATCGAAATGTGGCTCTACTAAGATAAAAGGAAGCTCGATAATTTCAGCACCTTGATCGGCGAGCATTTGCGTGAGTTGACCAGCCTGCTCGCGGGCCCGTGTGACGACGATGCGTTTACCAAAGAGTGGGCGACCCTCAAACCATTCGGTTTTGGCCCGATGGGCAACGACATTGCCGATGATGATCATGGAGGGTGCCCCTAGACCGGAGGTTTCGAGATCATCTACAATGGTGTCTAGGGTGCCGTAAACGGAGCGTTGCCGGCTGAGTGTGGCCCATTCGACTATGGCGACGGGTGTGTCGCCAACCATGCCGCCTTCTTTTAACTCGGTAGTGATCCGTGGTAGTTGGCCGACGCCCATGTAGAGACAGAGTGTGCCTTTAATTTTTGCATACACCCTGAAGTCAATACTGAGCGTGTGTTTTTCCGGATTTTCGTGACCGGTTAAAAAGGTAATAGCTGAGCTGTAATTCCTGTGAGAGAGGGGAATGCCAGTATATGCGGCCGTGGCGAGAGCGGCAGTCACACCAGGGACGACTTCGAAGGGGATTTTATCGATTTGTAGCTCATTGATTTCTTCTCCACCTCGACCGAATACGTAGGGATCACCACCTTTAAGGCGAACGACTTGTTTTCCCTTGTTGGCACGGTCAACGAGAATCTCTTCGATCTCATCCTGCGGGATGGAGTGGCGGCCTGCGCTCTTACCTACGTAGATCTTCTCGGAATCCGGTTTTGTCCAATCGAGTAGTTTTGAATTAGCGAGATAGTCGTAAACGATGACATCAGCGAGTTCGATGAGTTCACGTGCTCGAACAGTAACGAGACCTGGATCACCAGGGCCTGCGCCGATTAGATAAACTTTTCCTTTTACTGACATACTTTAAGTAATAGTGAGTTGCTCCATGACAAGATCGAGTTCCGGCTCAACCTGATCGAGTGCCGTTAGCGTGATCTCGAACGTGCGGTGCCCGACTTCTTGATGATAGATGCGAAAGACACCTTTTTTATAGTAAGCACCGACAGGGATCTGGCAACCGCTGCCGAGTCGTTTTAGGAAGGCTTTTTCTAAAGTGACGGCTAGTTTAGTGTCAGCGCAGAAGAGGTCTTTGTATTTGGCGAGGTCTTCGGTTCGGCACTGCACAGCAATGGCTGCTTGTCCAGGGGCGGGGACGACTTGTTCGACGGCTAGCTCAACGAACTCGAGGCCGTCGAAGGCTGCGATATCTAAGCGGTCGAGGCCGGCTCTAGCGAGTAGGCTAGCCTCACATTCGCCGGCTGCGATTTTACGCAGTCGAGTATCGACATTACCACGGATCGTTGTCCATTTTGCTTCTGGATAAAGGAGCCCAACTTGAATTCGGCGACGTGGGCTACTGGAAGCGATGGTTTGTGGGTTGGGAGAGTCTTTGCGATGAACAAGGACGTCATTGACCCGAGCTCGTGGCAGATAGCCAGCGATGGCTAGTTCCTTGGGCAATGTCGTTGGCATGTCCTTCGCGCTGTGTATAGCAAGCTCGGCCCGTCCCTCGATAAGCGCATATTCCAGCTCTTTGGTAAAAAGCCCGATCCCGCCACGCTTTTCAAGTGACCAGTTCAGACGTTCGTCTACTTTTGTAGAGAGCTCTAGACTCTCATAGCTTCCGTCAGGTAGCTTTTCTGCCAAGTATGCACGCACCAACTCTGTCTGCTTGAGAGCAAGCGGACTCTTGCGAGTTGCGATGAATGTAGTGGCAGTCATAAACTAAAAAGCGATCGTCAGACTATTCCGACGACCGCTTAAAGTTTCAAATATGAAATTGCTTAGTTGTAGGAGGCTTGCGAACCACCAATATTGCGCTTTTTGACCCAAGGCATGAGCGAACGAAGGCGCTCGCCTGTCTTTTCGATTGGATGGTTTTGTCCGTCCTTGATGAACTGCTTGTATCGTGGAAGGCCAGCCTTGTATTCATTAACCCAGTTCTTGGTGAATTTTCCATTTTGGATATCCTTGAGGATTGCCTTCATCGCCTTACGTGAGGATGCGTTGATTACTCGTGGGCCCGATATGTAGTCGCCCCATTCCGCTGTTTCGGAGATAGAGAAACGCATGCCAGAAACACCTGACTCAACCATGAGGTCGACAATAAGCTTTAACTCGTGCAAGCACTCGAAGTAAGCCATTTCTGGTTGGTAGCCTGCTTCAACAAGTGTATCAAAGCCCGCCATGACGAGTTCCGAGGCACCACCGCAAAGAACCGCTTGCTCACCGAAGAGGTCGGTTTCGCATTCTTCCTTGAAAGTTGTTTGGATCACGCCTGCACGTGTGCCGCCAACGCCCTTTGCCCATGCAAGGGCAACTTTCTTTGCCTCACGGGAAGATCCCTTGTTGACCGCGATGAGAGCTGGAACTCCCTTACCTTCAACGTATTGACTACGAACAATGTGTCCAGGGCCCTTAGGAGCGACCATGATAACGTCGATGCCCTTGGGTGCGTCGATTAGACCAAAATGAACGGCAAGGCCATGAGTGAAAGCCAGAGTTTTTCCTTTTTCTAAGTTAGGAAGGATATCGTTTTCGTAAACCTCAGCCTGCTTCATATCAGGCACGGCAATCATGATGACATCAGCAAGCTTTACAGCTTCAGAAGTTTCGTAAACTTTGAAACCTTGTTTGCGTGCGACGGGCGCGGACTTACTTTTTTTGTAGAGGCCAATGATTACATTGAGACCACTGTCCTTAAGGTTTTGGGCGTGTGCGTGACCCTGGGAACCGTAACCAATGATGGCGAGGGTCTTTTTTTTGATGACTCGAAGGTCGGCGTCTTTATCTGTATAGACTTTAGCAGGCATATTTATCGTTGTTTATGGAAGCCTTTCTTGCGCTCCCTGGTTAATGAAATTGTGACGTAGCGCAAAAGCGCGGAGATGGTAAATTTAAAAAGTTGCCCCTAAGGAGTGATTGAAACGAGTGCCCTCTGGGTGCTGAGTGAAGAAAACCGGCATGTTTCGAAATGAGATATCCGAGTAAAACTTATCAGCCGCGCTTAAGTGCGAGGTTTCCAGTGCGTGCCATCTCGATGATACCGTAGGGCTCGATTAAGTTGAGAAATGCTGTTACTTTGTTGCCATTGCCTGTCATCTCGATGTTGACGCTCTCTGGTGCAACATCGATGATCTTCGCGCGGAAAATATCGCAGACTTGCATGAGTTCGGAGCGTTGGCCCGCAGATGCATTGACTTTGAGCATGACGAGTTCGCGCTCGGTCGCTTGGCCATCGGCAAAGTTTGTAACCTCAAGCACGTTGATCAGTTTGTTAACTTGCTTGATTGCCTGATCAAGATTGTCAGCGTCGCCTACAATGGTCGCAGTTATGCGCGAAAGCTTGTTATCCATCATCGGGCCCACATTTAGAGTCTCTATGTTGAAACCGCGACCGCTGAACATTCCGGCGATGCGGGTGAGAACTCCGAATTTATTTTCGACTAGGATTGATATAATGTGGCGCATAATGGAACGGTGATTAATTACTTAATCCCCGATTCGACGTTAGTATGGTAGACGGTGAGGGATTCGAACCCACGACCCCTTCGGTGTAAACGAAGTGCTCTAACCAGCTGAGCTAACCGTCCATTTTGAGAGAATGAGAACATGCCGCTGCTAGTAAGTGAATCAAGCCTATTTTTAGGACTAAACTAAATCGAGTAATTATTCTCCAGTTGTTTCCTCCTATACAGATGCTTCAAATGACGTATCGCCTTCGGAGGTTTGAGAACCTTCGTCTTCCTCACCGAACTCTTCCTCTCCGCTGGCAATGACTTTGCTAATGCCGATTAGCTCGTCCTTATTAGCTAGGTTGACTAACTTGACGCCGCTAGCTGCGCGACCTGTTACACGGACAGTGTTAATAGGGCTGCGAATGGCTTGGCCTTTCTTAGTGAACATCAT
>QOOZ01000045.1 GCA_003331195.1 Puniceicoccaceae bacterium
TAGTCTTGTCATTTTTAGTGTTTTTAGTCACAAATATAACTTATCCTGGTGGCCAAGCCATGGGGCGCCCGCCAAGCACGTGCACATGCAGGTGAGGCACAGTTTCGCCGCCGTCTTTTCCGTTATTGATGACGATGCGGAAACCGCTTTCGAGCTTCAGCTTGGCAGCGACGGAAGCAGCCGTGCGGAGCAGATGCCCCATTAAGACTTCCTGTGCTGGGTCTACCTCCGAAATCCGAGAGATGACTTGCTTAGGAATCGTCAGTAAATGCGTTGGGGCTTGCGGATCGATATCGTGGATAACGATACAAAGATCATCCTCGTATTCGATCTTGGCGGGAATTTCGCGAGCAATGATGCGCTCAAACAAGGTCTTCATTGAACTTATAGATTTTCTTGTCTAAAGATCATAACAAATGCGGTCATTAGCTCGCGGAGCTCTGCTTTAATTGTATCGATCTCACTAGCATTCGCACGCGCGGTGCGACTCAGCTCGAAAGTGGTGGCGACCGTTTTTTCCTTGTTACGGTCAATAGTCACATGGTCACGCACACGTAACACTAGATCAAATTGGCCAGTCGACACGCGATTTGAGCTGTCGATCGAGAGCTCAATCAAAGGCACATTGAGCTCGGGCTTGTTAGCGATAAAACTGCGCAGCTCAATGTCGCCCCGGCGAAGCTGGAGCTCCATGATGTCGCTGAGGTCGAGACGCTCCATCGCGGTGACCTCTGTGGCGAATGAGCTATCGATATTCATGTATAAGAAATTGATACCACGTAAGTGGCTGGCATTTTCTTCGGCAGAAAGCGAAAATTGGAGACAAACGAGTAATGAGAGAAGACAAAGTAAGTGGCGCATAAAAAAAAATTATGGAAAACAGTCGTGAATGTAAAGATACCTTTGCCTTAGTAACGACTTCAGTGGCCATACAGATTGTCGCTCACTCGCGCTGAAGCGATGGTGCCTGAGCTCTCAATACTCTAAAGCACAACCACTTGCAGTCGCGAGCCGCAGGTCGCCCAGGCACACACTAGTTCGTCGATCCAATTACGAACTCGCTGATACTGGGTTTCGCGGTGCTTAGTCCAATATTTGCCCACTGGGCAGACAGCCACACGCAAGCCAGTGACCAGCAACAGACCCTCTCGACGACCAGCAAGTTTTTTCATTTCAACAACAATGGCTTGGCGTATCCAGAGCGGGCTAAAATCTTCTAGTCGAGGCACATGCCAGTGCGCAAAGGCGAAATCTGCACTCTCGCCCATCTCGCCGAAGTGCAGGTGCGCGAGCTTATCGACGTAAACGCCGAGTGGTAGGTGCTCCAAGTCCTGGGGGTGTTCAGTGAAGGCAAACTCTAATGCGCGTCGTGCGTGCTCTGCCTTTTGGGGGTCTGAGACACGGCCGAGCAACTCGTTGAGGATGCGGAGTTGATCGACTGGGGCCGCTTTGCGCTTAGGCATTTTCGGTCGAGGCTTTCAACTCGTTGATTTCCTTAGCCAATTCGGCAAGATCGCGGAAGTCTTTATACACAGAGGCATAGCGTACATAGGCGATCTGGTCGAGATGCTTGAGGCGGAGCATAATCTGTTCTCCTATGGCGTGCGCGGGAATTTCGTGATCGAATTCTTTTTCTAGCGAGGCGAGCACATCAGCGATCATCATCTCGATCTGCATCACATCGATTGGCCGCTTTTCCACTGCCTTCTTGAGGCCACCTAGCATTTTAGCGCGGTCGAAATCTTCACGACGACCATCGCGCTTGACCACTTGCAGATCAGCGCGAAGCACCTCTTCTATCGTGGTGAAACGGTAACCGCAATTCAGGCACTCACGACGTCGACGAATCGAGGTTTCGTTTTTACCAGTTCGGGTATCGAGCACTTTGATCTCGATAGAGGAGCATTTAGGGCAACGCATTTTTATAAGATAATAAAATTTAGAAGTCAGTCGCCAGAGGCTTGACTTACTAAGCACCAAAACACTAGATGTAGTGACACGACATGGCAAGCACTATATATAGTGTGTCTACCTAAAGACTTACAGCTTTAGGAAATTTTCCAGCATCTTCATCCCTTGCTCAGTAGCGAGGGATTCGGGGTGAAACTGGACGCCACAGATAGGAAGTTCCTTATGGGCGAGCCCCATAATTTCGCCCTCAGCAGTCTCCGCGGTCACTTCCAAACATTCGGGCAGCGACTCGCGCTCAACGATGAGCGAATGATAGCGGGTGGCCTCCATTGGATTGGGTAATCCTGAAAAGATATCGGTATCCTGGTGAGACACAGGGCTGGTCTTCCCGTGCATGAGTCGCTCGGCGCGGACGACTTTTCCCCCAAAGTGCTGGCCAATGCTTTGATGGCCGAGGCAAACTCCAAGTAACGGCTTCTTACCAGCAAAGGCTTCGATCATGGCCAGGCTGACGCCTGCCTCGTTCGGCGAGCAAGGCCCTGGTGAAATCATAATACGGTCAGGATTGAGCGCGAGTGCCTCCTCCACTGTAATGGCGTTGTTTCGAAAGACCTGCTGCTCGACACCAAGCTGGCCAAAATATTGAACCAAATTGTAAGTGAAGGAATCGAAATTATCGATAACGAGTAGCATAATTTAATTTTAAATATCAGACGCCAGAATAAATTGTAGGATTTTTAGGATTTCTAGTCCTCGGTGTTACCTAAAACGCGAGCGGCTTCTTGCACATCTTTATCGCCGCGACCGCTGAGATTCCCGATAATTATTTGATCGGACGACATTTCTTTGGCTCGCTGGATTGTGTAGGCAATGCCGTGAGAGGTTTCGAGTGCAGGGACAATGCCTTCGATCGCACAAAGATCTTGAAAGGCTTGCAGCGCTTCGGCATCAGTCGCGTAGCCAAAATCAATACGGCCTTTTTCCTTATAATAGGCATGTTCAGGACCTACCGCTGCGTAGTCGAGACCGGCGGAGACGGAATGCGTAAGGTCGATTTGACCTTCTGGACTTTGCAGGATCCAAGTCTTGGCCCCTTGGAGGACGCCGAGTTGTCCGCCTTCGAAGCGAGCGGCATGATGGCCACGCTTGATCTCACGCCCGCCGGCTTCGATGCCGCTTAGCTTGACTTCGAGGTCTTTTAGAAAGGCGAAAAAGATGCCGATCGCATTTGAACCGCCGCCAACACAGGCAGCGACTTCGTCGGGCAGGCGGCCCTCTTTTTCCAGTATCTGGCGCCGGCACTCTTCGCCGATCACTCGGTGGAAGTCGCGAACCATCATGGGAAAAGGATGCGAGCCGAGGGCAGAGCCGATGATGTAGTGAGTGGTGCTTACGTTTGTGACCCAGTCGCGCATGGCTTCGTTGACCGCTTCTTTGAGCGTTCTCTGTCCAGCGGTCACACTGCGCACTTCGGCACCACAAAGACGCATGCGGTAGACGTTGAGCGACTGACGGCGCATATCTTCCTCGCCCATGTAGATCACGCATTCAAAACCCATTTTCGCGCACATTGCAGCGGTGGCGATGCCATGTTGACCGGCGCCAGTCTCAGCAATAATACGTTTTTTACCCATCCGCTTGGCGAGGAGTGCCTGGCCAAGTGCGTTGTTTATTTTGTGTGCTCCCGTATGAAGCAAGTCCTCACGCTTGAGGTAAATTTTAGCGCCGCCACAATGCTCGGTCAGTCGATCCGCGAAATAAAGGTTGGTCGGGCGACCTGCAAACTCGCGGAGCTGGTGATCGAGCTCTTTTTGAAATGCGGGGTCTTTGCGCGCCTCGTGATAGGCCTCGGTCAGCTCGAAAAGGGGTGTCATTAAAGTCTCGGGCACATACATGCCGCCATAGGCACCGAAATGTCCGCGGGCATCGGGCAAGCTGAGTGGATCAAGTTCAAGTTCTGGAGAAGCGGTTTGCATGTTATTAATACGGTTGCCGAGTAGCGGATTTGTCAAGTGGGCAAGCACCATTCAAATAGCTCAGGTTAAACAAGCTTCAAACTCAGCAATGTCCTCTGGAGTATCGATACCGATCGTCGCTTGATCGGTGATGCCGACATGAATGCGATAGCCGTGCTCCATCGCGCGGAGCTGCTCGAGCTTTTCGACCTGCTCGAGGAGACCTGGCTCTAGGCTGGAAAAAGCGCTCAGGAAATCGGCCTTGTAGGCGTAGAGTCCGAGATGGCGGTAGCAGCGATTCTGCGCCAGCCATGCGGCATCAACCTGCCCGCCCGTGTCCCGAGCAAAGGGCATGGCTGAGCGAGAGAAATAAAGCGCGTAGCCTTCGCGATCGCGCACGACTTTGACTTGATTTGGATTGGCAAAGTCCTGCGGACGGACGAAAGGCACGGCAAGCGTGGCGATAGCGGCCTCTCCTTCAATGCCTGCAGCAAGGGCACGGATCTGCTCGCCCGTGACAAGAGGCTCGTCGCCCTGCACATTAATCACTGCGGGCGCGCCAATAGCCGCATTGGCCTCTGCCAGTCGATCCGTGCCGCTGGGCTGTTCAGCGCAAGTACGTATGGCAGCAAAGCCCGCTTCACTCAAGCAACGCTCAAGCGCATCGTCGTCTACGGCGAAATAGAGCGGAAACTCAGGTGCCACGTTGAGGATACGCTCTGCTGTCCAGAGGATAACAGGCTTACCGCGCACCTCGTGCAGTAATTTGCTTGGGAATCGCGTCGAGGCAAGACGAGCGGGAACAATAATGGAAGGCATCTTTGACATCTACTCCCCCATCATCATAAAAATCTGACAATGAACAAGGAAATCAGTGCGCCCGAAGCGTTTATTTTACGGAATAATAACAAAGACGCAGTCCTTCTCGATGTGCGAGAGTATTCCGAATTGGCTATTTGCCGCATCGAAGGCGCACTCCACATTCCAATGGGCGAGGTGCCGGAGCGCCACGAAGCCTTACCACGGGACGCACCATTGATAGTCTTTTGCCACCACGGGATGCGTAGCCTCAGTGTCGTGGAATACTTGGAAACTAAGGGCTTCGAGAATGCGATCAATCTCGCAGGTGGCATCCACGCCTGGGCAGTGGACGTGAATCCAAAGATAACACAGTATTAATCTTCAGATTTTCACTTTTAATTTAAAATAAATCTGCCTGGTAGGTCGAAGGAGGCTTCAATTCACCGCGAAACGGAGTGACTGGCTCTGGCTCTTTTGCGTATTCGATGACAATCGGCCGACGGGCAGTATTTAATCTACCTAGAGCAGCCCGTTCAGAATTACTGCGAACATTCCGCTCGATCACTGCTAAGTAAGCTAGGTATTGGGTAAAATCATCCGCAGCATCCGAGTGCTGACTAGACAAGTCCTGATATCGCTGCATCTGTTGTTGGGAACGCTCTGTGCTTTCCCCGACTTCGATCGAGGGTTTCATGCGAGAGCCTGCACCCGCTAAACGTCGCCCCGTGTGCACCGTGTATTGCTGACCTTGTAGATCTGTAAAACGGACCCGCCCTTCAGTGCAAATAATTGTGAAGTCAAAGATCTGACTGCGTGGATCGAATAAGATCCGCATTTGCCAAAGGGCACGCTTAGTAGTGAGTCGCCCGAGTGGCGTCTCAACCAAGAATTGAGACGACTTCAACTTCCTCATTTTCCTAGTGTCGACAATGAGATCACCTCCACGAAAGTTTAAAATAATTCGACTCTGCTCTACCGAGTCGGCATTCCATTCAGCCAGTTCAGGCATCACCTGTTCGAAGCGCTCGACTGCAAAACTGCCGCTACCCTCGAAGTAAATTGCACTCCGATTCGATGCCGTAAAAAATGCTGACGACCCGTCACTCGCTTCACATTCAATCAAGCCCATAGTTGTAATAGGCACATCTCCTGTGCTTAAACGGGTAACATCCTTACCGAGTTCCTTGAGACCCACTTGACCGTTCACCTCGTGTAAAATCAGCCCACCGCGAACCAGTTCACTCGCAGTCAGTGAGCATATACAGAACAGCCATGTGGCAAAAGCTAAAATCAAGCGAGTCACTTTAAAGAATGCGTAGTTTTTGTTGTAAACGGCGAGCTGCAATATTTTTGGGATTTATGTCGAGTGCCACGCGAACGGAAATCAAGGCCTGCTCACGTCGCTCCTTGTCAAAACTCAGAAAGGCCGCGTAATAATAATGAGCGTTACTACTGTTAGGTGCTAATTTCAAGGCTTTGAGTAATGCCTCCTCAGCTAGGTCGGCTTCTCCATAAAATGAGCGAGCGACGCCTAGTTGCGCCCATGTTTTCCAGTAGAGAGGGCTGATCTCCACAGCACGCTCCGCTGAGACTACGGCTTTCTTGGCTAGGTGTTCAAACTCTCCAGGACTTCTGTAATAGAGCTGGCAGAGAGAAGCACTGCGCCCCAGCCAGGCATCTGCATTTTGGGAATCAGTAATCACTGCATCTTCGTAGAGGATCAAAACTTCGTCGAGAAGTTTAGCATTACCAGCAACATGCACTCGCATATCTATGACATGCCCCAATTGCTCGCTGGCTCGTAATTCAAGCGCATAAGCCTCCAGCTTAGTCGAGCTGAGCACGTAGAAAGACCAGCCTACGCAAGTCGCCAAGAGGAAATATTCAAGACGCAAAATCCGATGCACAGGTAAAGTCATTTGGCGTTTGAAACTAGTTTTTACCAGAATCGCGAAGGCGAAAACTCCATAGAGAGTCAATGAAGGTACATATAAAATAAAGCTAGCTGCCATGCAAAGGGCAAAAGAAATCACTCCGGCCAAGCCGAGCGATAAAAAGAAACGCTCTGGCGGCATGATCGTACCACCTCGATGCTTCATTTTGACCGCAAAAGGCTCTTTGCGCCAACGTCTGAAGGCACGAAAGAAAACGTATAAACTGGGAATCCCGAACAAAGCAAGACCTGGCAGACCCAGTTGACTCAAAACTAAGAGGTAGTCATTGTGCGGTGTCTCGGGGCTATCCGCTAAAGACACGCGAGGACTTTGATTAAACGCGACCCTGTAAGCACCTGCGCCCACACCCGTAATCGGATTTTCAGCAACCAAATGCAATGCCTCGCGCCAAAGCACAAGGCGCACACCCTCCCCCTCATCAGATTGTGCCCGCTCAAGCCCCTTCTCAAAGAGTGGATGGAAAATAACCATTGCTGTAAAAATGAGTGCCGCCACCGAGACCCCTAAGCATGAGTAAAGCAAACAAACTTTGAGTCTACGGAAACAGAACCAGGGAACGATCGCCACGAGTATTACGACCACGGCAAACGCCCAATAAGATTGGGTTATGGCAATCCCCATAAAAAACATCAGAGCGATATATAGAGCCAGGAAGCGTAAAATCTTCGGCAAGCGAGTGACAAGCGCCATGATCAACAATGAGGGCAAAAGTATCAACAAGAAGGCCGCAAAAGAATTGGGGTCAGCAAAAGCGCCCGTCGCTTGGCCAAGTAAGTCAGAGTTTAACTCCAAGCTGTAATCAGTCATTGCGCCAAGTATACTCCTGGGCTCTTGAAAAAACTGATAGAAGCCATTGGCGATGGCAAATGCCGCGGGCGCGAGACCTATGATGATCAGTAACCACAGTTGCGCCCGCGTGCGCACATTATTCGAGAGCACCCAAAGTACAATAAATGCCTGTAGTGCATAGATCATCTCATACCATCCGCGCCAAGCCACCGGCGAAAACCAATGCACACTACACAGCATCCATAGGAGCGCTGGGACGAACAAAAACGGAATGTGGCTCAATCGCTTTGGGGACGCATTATCAACTGCGAGCCAAATACCGTGCAAAGTAAGCAAAATTGCAAAGAGAGGTAATAATGCCAATTGCGTATCTGGGCGCACCCCACCCAACGATACAGTGGTCAGAAAGATAATGAGCCCAAGGCAAATCGTGACCAACCAATCAACAAGATTGCCCCAGCCAAGCCGGCCATAAATTGCAATGATATGATCCTTATTAACAATTGAGGCCATGCGTAGAGTGAATTAAATGGGTGAAAATTAAATGGTCAGGCAATACGGTGAAGCTCCCAAGGTAAACTCATTATTACGCCTAAAGCTTGAACCAATAAGTGAACTAAGCTTGTCTACTTAACTCAGACCACTATTCCAATGAAAAAACTACTCCTCATCTTCGCCACCGCAGCGCTCCTAGGCGGCCTTAGCCTGCGCGTCTATTTCGCCTTTGTTCCACCGCCCGAGCCGACGCTTGAAGGTCAGCTCTCATACATTGTGCCCGAGGAGCTGAATGGCTGGAAAATCATAGATCAAGACATGGCTGAATCGCCCGAATCAAGCGAACGGATTAGCGACTTTTTAAATTTTGACGACGCCCTCTTCCGCATTTTCAAGAAAGGCGATACCTTCATCGGTCTTTACATCGCATACTGGCTGCCAGGTAAGGCCTCCTATCGCTGGGCGGGTGCGCACACGCCAGACACCTGCTGGGTACAAAATGGCTGGACGCGCCTTGATCGTAAATACTGCATCCCTTTTCAAAACGAGGAAACCCCCTTTCAGCCTGCCGAATTTGGTGTCTACGAAAAAGATGGCTCTGCTCAAAACGTTTACTTTTGGCACTTAGTCGGCGGCGAAGCTTTTGGCTATGAGCAAGAGGGTGGGCACAATATCTTTGCCGCACTGCTCGACATCAAGAAGTACGGCCTTAACCTACGCAACGAACAATTTTTCATACGTCTATCGAGTAACAAAAAAGTAGACGAGCTCAAGAAACTCGAGGGATTCAAACAGATACTCGATAGCCTCAGCGAAATCGGTCTAGCCAAAGCTAGCCATTAAAATTAATCTTCCGAGTCAAATATTCGCGCTGGATTTCCAAATACTTTAGCATTTGTTGGAACGTGACTAATCACTACCGAACCTGCACCAACCATTGCACGAGCGCCGACTTTTTTCAGTGGAAGTATACGCGCACCACTGCCTAGAAAAGCCATTTCGCCGAGTTCGGTTTGGCCAGTCACATCGCAGTGACCGCTCAGCGTCACCCAATCGGCGATCCGTACGTCATGCCCGATACTAGTGTGGCAATTGATTGCGACAAAATCGCCAATAGTCACATCGCAAGTCACAATGGCGTGTGGGCAGATAATAGTGCCCACACCGATCTCAACATTGAAGCCAATCACTGCAGTCGGATGCGCTAGAGAGATAAACTCTGCGCCAGACCCTAGCAATTTTCCACAGACCCTACGTTTAATGGCAGGTGATCCAATTGCACAAAGGAAAAGGTCGTTTGATTGCGGTGAGTAGTCGACCACCGCAGCAAGAATGCCAACGGGATAATCGAATCTATCAAGCGCGGCAGGGTTATCATCAAGAAAGCCAGCGATCTCCCAAAGACATCCACAATCGGGATGCGCCTCTGCCCAAGCGTAAACCTCGCGACCAAGGCCCCCTGCACCCACTATGATTAATCGCTTCATATGGATTGCTTTGACTTGAGCAAAGCGTGCAATTCGGAAAGTGTCTGCATTTGTTTCAATTCTTTCGCCTTAAGCCGCAGATTGTACTCAGTATCGACCATCGCGATCACAGTGAGCACTGAGAGCGAATCCCAATGCTCGAGAGAACGATAAACCGAGTCGCCTGACAGCGACCCGACTTCAACATCTTCGACCGCTTCTTCAAAATTTTTGATGAATGTTTCCAATTCCATAATACGCTGCTAGCTCAGTAAAATTAGGCCGTGTAGTCAATTAATTCACACACTGTTAAATCGCCAACTTCGACTAGCGCACTCGCCCACGATAGGCCAACACCGAAACCAGAGAGCAAGAGCCGAGTCGATGACCGATCCGCGAGTGCAGTCGCCACCTCCCCGCAGATAGCCGTTGGGATTGATGCTGAGCTTTGGTTGCCATAGTCCTCGACCGTCTGCATAGGCACTTTAGCGAGATCAAGCTTCAGGCGTTTCGCAATATTACCCAAGATGTAGCGATTAGCCTGATGGAAGACGAAGTGGTCGACGGCGGCGGCATCTATCTCGGCATATTCAAGTAGCTCTTTGACCGATTTTGGCTCCTCGGTAATAGAAAAATTAAAGATTTCTGCCCCATCCATGAAGAGGTTTTCAGGAGAACGAAAGTTTCCTGATTCGTCTTCGAGCACCTCTGCCGTCTCCGCAGAATGGGGATGACGCGACCCACCCGCGGGCACAATCAGTTTATCGTAACCGCAACCATCCGTCTGCAGGCTGAAATAGGCCGAGGGCGCTCCCACATTTCGCTCGATCAAAGTCGCACTGCCGCCGTCGCCAAAAAGCGGTGCGACGGAGCGGTCTTTGGCGTTGACCAAGCGACTGATCGTATCGCCCGCTAATAATAGAATTCGCTCACAGCCTCCACTAGCGACCAGTGAATGCGCTAGCCAATGCCCATAAACGTAGCCAGAACAACCGAGATTCACATCGAGTGACGCACAATTTTTAGAGAGCCCAAGCCGACCGTGAATTACGGCGGCATTACAGGGCTGCAGATAGTCCGGGGTCTGGGTCACACAGATGATCGCATCAATTTGCTGAAGATCCACTCCACCTTCCTTAATTAAGTGTCGCGCGGCCTTTTCGCACAAGTCCGCTGCCGTGGTCTGCGCGTCGACGACTCGCCTCTTTGACAAGCCGATCGTCTTCTTGAGGCGTTCGAGTTGCTTTAGATTACCACCGAACAGTTCTAGCTCGTCATCGATGCATTTCTCAAGCGGAGGCACACAGGTCACAATTCCTGAAATTTTAACATCACTAAAGTGGCACTTGGGCATAATTCTAAAAGATGATAGGAGAAAGCCCCAAGTGAAAGCCCAATTTTTCTGGATTAACAAAGACATTGCACATCATGAAAAGCTAGCCTTTATTAGATACACTTTGAATGGTTTGTCTTCGGAAATCGGCAGGCACTTCCACTCACACAACAAACCACAGCAGCAAGAAAGGACATACCTTGGACATCAAACTCATTAAACAAGTCGTCGACCTAATGAAACGCTCGGATATCTCCGAATTCGAATTCGAGGAAGACGGCTTCAAGCTTCGCCTCAGTAGTAAGGGTGCCGACGCCCCTCAGATCATCCATGCCGCGCCAGCCGGGCAGGCGACTGCTCCTTTTCCCGTAGCTACGCCCGCCACTGGCGAAGCTGTTCCTGCCCCAGTTGAGGAAAAAGGCATCTCCATTATCAAGTCTCCTATGGTGGGCACTTTTTACAGCGCTTCCTCTCCTGAGAGCCCCGCATTCGTAAAGGTAGGCGACAAAGTCAGTAATGAAAGCGTCGTCTGCATCATCGAAGCGATGAAGGTGATGAACGAGATTCAAGCGGAAATGAGTGGCGTAATCACTGAGCTACTCGTCGAGAACGGCGAAGCGGTCGAATACGGTCAGCCTCTCTTCAAAATTAAAACTGCCTAATCCTGCTGGATTCCATTGGATGTTAAAAAAGGTACTCATCGCAAACCGCGGCGAAATTGCACTCCGCATCGTACGTGCCTGTAATGAACTCGGCATCAAGACGTTCGCTGTCTACTCCGAGGCAGACGAACAGTCGCTCCACGTTCAACTGGCGGACGAGGCGATCTGCATTGGTCCCGCGGCAGGCAACCTTAGTTATTTGAAGGCTGACCGGATCATTGCTGCAGCCGAGATTGCAGACGTCGATGCGATTCACCCTGGCTACGGTTTCCTCGCCGAAAATGCCGACTTCGCCGAACAATGCGCACAGTGTAACATCAAATTTATTGGTCCCGGCAAAGAAGCTATTGTCAACTTTGGCGATAAAGCCAAAGCTCGCGACATGGCAATCCATGCCAAGGTCCCCGTCATTCCAGGAAGCGATGGCACCGTTGACAACGAAAAGGACGCACTCAAAGTAGCCAAAAAGATAGGCTACCCTGTGATCATTAAAGCCGTCGCTGGTGGAGGTGGTAAGGGCATGCGGACTGCAAACAACGCCGTGGCTTTTGTCAAAGAATACAATAACGCACGGAACGAAGCCGAGAAAGCCTTTGGTAACGGCGCCGTTTATTTAGAGCGATTCCTCGAAGCACCACGCCACATCGAGATCCAACTTCTTGGCGACCAATTCGGCAACGTCATCCACCTAGGCGAACGCGATTGCTCCGTACAACGCCGCCACCAGAAGGTAATCGAAGAAGCCCCCTCCCCCTTTATCTCCGACGACACTCGCAAGAAAATGGGGCGCGATGCCGTCAAACTCGCCAAGTCCGTCAACTACGAAGGCGCAGGCACCGTCGAGTTCCTTGTCGATGGCAAGGGCGACTATTTTTTTATCGAGATGAATACCCGTATTCAAGTCGAGCACGGCGTGACGGAGGAAGTCACCGGTGTAGATTTGGTCAAAGAGCAACTCCTCATCGCCAGTGGCCAAAAACTCAGCTACCAACAAAAAGACATCAAGATCACGAAGCACTGCATCGAATGTCGCGTCTGCGCTGAAGATCCCTCGCGTAACTTTGCGCCCTGCCCTGGCGAAATAACCCTCTACTACTCTCCGGGTGGTCACGGCGTGCGCATTGATTCGCACTGCTATAGCGGATACACCATACCGCCTTACTACGATAGCATGATCGCTAAAGTTATGACATATGGCAGCACTCGCGAACTCGCGCTCGACCGGATGGATCGCGCCTTAGGTGAGTATTTGATCCGTGGCATCAAAACCAACATCCCATTCTCCCGCGCTATCATCCGTGATCCACACTTTAGAGAAGGTAAATACACGACTAAGTTCATCGAAGAATTCTTAGAGCGTGTACCTAAGGATATTTACACTTAAAAATTCAACCATACAATCAGACAAATTATGAGCAAGGAAACCGACAACCAAAACGAATCAGTCATACCAAATGTCTCGGAGGCCTCCAACACCCTCGGGGACATTCGCATCAACCACAGCGTAGTCGCCAGTATTGTTCGCCTCGCTGCCCTCGAAGTCAGCGGCGTGGCTGCGGTCGGCGGTGGCTTTGTCGACGGAATCGCCGAGATTTTCTCCAAAAAAGGTGACGAGCGCGGCGTCCGCGTCGAAGAAGATGAGGTCGGTGACTATCGTATCGAGATCCGCGTCATCCTACGCTTCGGTTGTGAACTCGCCACCGTCGCTACGGAGATTCAAGAACGCATCGCCGAGCAAGTCGAGAAGATGACTAGCAAGAGCGTCTCTCGTGTGAACGTCATTATCGACGGTGTGCGTACTGACGATGAAAAGGGTGAAGAAGATGAATGGGGCGACGAACCACACATCGACTAATCGCTTCTAACTAATTTTTTCAAAGACACTGGCATGGACTTTAGTGAACTAACCGACGAACTGCAGCACCTCACCCAAACGGAGTTTCTCTACGTGGGCGGAGCGATCTTAGCACTCACCTTTCTCCTAATCTTACTAGTGCGCCGGCAACCTAAGAACGTCGTCGCCTACTCAACTGAGAATGGCCGCGTGATGGTCAGCCGTCATGCAATTATTGACTTGGTGCAAACCTCTTGTGGGCAATTAGAAAATGTTTCTAAAACGCTAGTCAAAATCAAGGGCAAGGGTCAGACCACCAACCTCGAAGTGCGCATTGTCTTACTGAGCGGAGGTCGACTACGTGAAATTGAGCAGACCTTGCAGAGCCACCTCCGCGAAGCTTTAACCGAGAACCTCGGTATTGAATCTCTTGGTTACATCAACATAGTAGCGACTGGTTTCAAGAGCGGACGCATTGATTCAAACGACCGGTCTAAGTCAAATCCACTGTTTGCAGGAATGAATGAGGCCTACGATGACGTCGAAGGACTCGATTCAGATTCTGGGATAGACGATCAGTCCAAAAGTAGTTCGTAGCGCGAGAGTCTATTTTAATGACCTTCGGCTAGCTCCTAGCTATAATTAACCGAGTTTTAAAATGCTTCGTATATTCGTAAGTTGCGCCCTACTTGTGTTGAGCGCCTGCAGCACGCAAAAATCAGCTGAGCTTGAAGCCTTCGCCCGCGCTTTCACTGAGGCCAACCAAGCGACCGAGGTCGAACCAATGCTCGCTATCTACGCACTAGAAGGCACGACCGAAAACACAAAGAATTTGCTCAAAAATGCACTCCTCTATGAACTGGGTCTTCCAATTCAGAGCATTGAGTTCGAAGCACTGACTGGCTCACATGAGGAGTCCATTGAATATAGACATCAAGGCGTGGACTACATAGCCACATTAGAACCCAGCTTGCGTATGCGGGTGCGCTACGAAACAGAAGACCGCTTCGAAAGCCTCTTTAGCATCGGCAAAAACAGCGCAGGCCAATGGCGAATAATCAGTAGCCGACCCATGTAAATTGAACTGTTTATTTACGAAACTCAGAGAATAATTAAAGCGTCCAATAAGCGGGCGTATCACCTATTTATAAGGCAGCCAAGGCCGCGTTCAAAGTCGCACTCGGGCGCATCGCATCCTGTGCTTTTTTAAGCTCGGGACGGTAGTATCCGCCAATATCCATGGGCACACCTTGCACAGTGTTGAGTTCGTCGACAATCTTGGATTCGTTGGCAGTGAGTGCCGCAACCAATGGCGCGAAGCGCGTCTTAAGCTCAGGGTCCTGGTCCTGAGTCGCTAGTGCTTCTGCCCAATAAAGCGCTAGGTAGAAATGGCTGCCGCGGTTATCGAGCTCATTCACCTTGCGAGAAGGCGACCTGTTCTCGGTCAGAAACTTCGCGTTAGCGATACCCAGTGTGTCTGCGAGGACTTGCGCTTTAGCATTATGGTAGACCGACGAAAGGTGCTCTAATGAAACACCCAGCGCGAGGAACTCGCCAAGCGAATCCCAACGCAAATGGTTTTCTTTTTCAAACTGCTGCACGTGCTTAGGTGCGGAACCGCCAGCACCTGTCTCAAAGAGACCCCCCCCGTTCATCAGTGGTACGATCGAGAGCATCTTAGCACTCGTGCCGAGCTCGAGAATTGGAAAGAGATCAGTCAAATAGTCACGAAGCACGTTACCAGTGACAGAAATCGTGTCTTCACCAGCCTTCGCCCGTTCGAGCGTGATCTTGGTCGCGTCAACAGGCGGTAGGATACGAATATCGAGACCTTCGGTAGCGTGATCTTTTAGATAAGTATTCACCTTATCGACTAGCTGAGCATCGTGTGCACGCGCCGCATCCAGCCAGAAGATTGCGGGCGAACCTGTAGCGCGCGCCCGATTGACCGCGAGTTTGACCCAGTCACGAATCGCTGCGTCCTTCACTTGGCAGGCGCGCCAGATGTCTCCCTCCTCTACTTTGTGCTCGATTAGCACGCTACCATCCGCGTCGACCATACGAATCTTACCAGCAGCGGAAATTTCAAAAGTCTTATCGTGCGAGCCGTATTCTTCGGCTTTCTGCGCCATGAGGCCAACATTGGGCACAGTTCCCATAGTCGTAGGATCAAACGCACCGTTCTTTTTGCAAAAATCGACGGTCTCAGCATACACGCCGGCATAGCAACGGTCAGGGATGACGAAGTTCGTGTCTTGTTGCTCACCGTCCTTGTTCCACATTTGACCTGAACTGCGAATCGCGGCAGGCATTGATGCATCGATAATCACATCGCTGGGAACGTGTAGATTGGTGATACCCTTGTCAGAATCAACCATCGCGATATCAGGGCTACTATCATAAACCGCATCAAGATCGGCCTCGATCGCAGCTTTTTGATCGGCGGGTAGACTTTCAATTTTAGCATAAAGATCTCCAAGGCCGTTTTTCACATCCACCCCAAGAACGGCAATCGTAGATGCGTACTTTTTAAAAACATCTCCATAAAACACTTCCACTGCGTGACCAAAAATGATCGGGTCGGAGACCTTCATCATGGTCGCTTTCATGTGAAGCGAAAAGAGGACGTCTTCTTTTTTTGCAAGTTCGATCTGCTCGGCAAGAAAAGTGCGCAGTGCCTGAACACTCATGAAAGTGCCGTCAAGCACCTCACCAGCTTCAAGCAAAAGACCCTCTTTCAGTGTAGTCACACATCCGTCAGCAGCGACGAGCTCGATTTTCGCACTCGTTGCTGCAGGAATCGTGACTGACTTTTCGTTAGCAAAGAAATCCGAGTCACCCATGCTCGAAACCGTGGATTTGGAATCTGAGCTCCATACACCCATACGGTGCGGGTTGTTTTTAGCATACTGCTTAACCGCGGCCGCAGCGCGGCGGTCAGAGTTACCTTCGCGCAGCACAGGGTTAACGGCGCTGCCTTTAACCCGATCGTAAGCCGCTTTAATCGCTTCCTCCTCTTCTGTCTTTGGACTATCAGGGTAATCTGGCAGGGCGAAGCCGTTGGCTTGAAGTTCTTTGATGCAGGCGATCAACTGTGGCATCGAAGCCGAGATGTTCGGTAACTTGATTATATTAGCCTCCGCAGTCTTAGCTAAGTCACCAAGTTCAGCGAGATGATCAGCCGTCTTTTGATCCACTGGCAAAAATTCTGAAAGATTGGCAAGAACACGACCTGCGAGTGAGATGTCGCGCGTCTCGACGGCGACGCCAGCAGCTGCGGTGTAGGCCTCGATGATCGGTAAGAGCGAATGCGTGGCCAGCGCCGGCGCTTCGTCAGTAATCGTATAAATGATTTTTGCTTTGTAGCTCATAGCGAAAATAATGACTGGTGGCTTATGTATGCTTGTTGAGTGAGGGCGCTTAAAGATTCGCGCAGAATTTGTTTAAGCGCCCAAGGCCTTTTTCAATAACCTCGTCGGACGTGGCATAGCTGAGGCGGATGTAGCCGGGAGCACCAAAGCCCTCGCCGGGAACGACGGCGACTTTTTCTTCTTCAAGAATACGCGCGGCAAAATCAGACGCACTGAGTCCAAGCTTTTCGATATTCGGGAATAGATAGAAAGCCCCCTGGGCGCGTACGCACTCGATCCCATCGATGCCTTGGAGACCCTCAAGGAGGGTGTTGCGGCGGCGATCGAAGACCTCCAGCATGCCATTCACAGCAGCCATCGACTGATCCCAGTTTTGCATGGCAGCGAGGGCGCCATGTTGTGCGAAAGTGGTCGCGTTTGAACTGGTCTGACTTTGCAGATTTGCGACGGCTTTAGCGACGGCAAGCGGTGCCATCAAAGTGCCAAGGCGCCAGCCAGTCATGGAAAAAGTTTTACTAAAGCCAGCCACAGTAATGACAGCATCGGCGGCCTCCTTGGAAAAGGATGCGGGGCTTACATGATTAACGCCATCATAGAGCAAATGCTCGTAGATTTCGTCTGACATAATGTAAATACCCGCTCCGAGCGCGACTTCTGTAAGAGCTTGAAGCTCCTCGGCAGAGTAAATAGCACCAGTCGGATTCGAAGGGCTATTAATGATGACCAAGCGCGTCTTCGGCGTAATTGCTTCACGCAGTTGCTCGGGGGTGATCTTGAACCCGTCTTCAAGCCCAGCGAAGATAGTCTTCGGTAGACCGCCAGCCAATTTGACCATTTCAGGGTAGCTTACCCAGTAAGGAGCCGGAATCACGACCTCATCGCCAGGACTGATGACGGCCAGAATAGCCAAATAGCAAGAATACTTACCGCCTGGGCTCACCACGCACTGCGCGGCAGTCGTGCCATCGACGCCTTGATTGCGGTATTTCTCTGCAAGAGCTTCACGTAGCGCAGGGATGCCAGGCGCAGGTGCATATTTGGTCTTCCCTTCCTGAATCGCCTGAATGCAAGCTTCTTTGATAAATTCAGGTGTGTCGAAATCAGGCTCACCAGCACCGAAGCCGCAGACGTCCTCTCCGGATGCCTTCAGTTCCTTAGCTTTGGCATCGACGGCGAGTGTGGGAGAAGGAGCGATGTTATTCGCCCAAGTGGAGAGTTTTGTTTGCTGTGTCATAAATAGATAAAAAAACGCTCCCGCAGCATCTGTCATGGACAGTGCTGCAGGAGCGCAGAATCAAAACTTGTGCTTGGGCAAAAGCAAGCCTTGCCTAAGATTAGTCGAAAAAGTGGGTCTACTTCTTCGCTTTGCGCTTAGTTACTTTTTTCTTAGCGGCCTTCTTCTTGGGTGCTTTTTTAGCGACCTTCTTTTTAACAGCTTTTTTCGCGACCTTTTTCTTGGCAACTTTTTTAACTGCTTTTTTCTTCACAGCTTTCTTAGCGACCTTCTTTTTAGGAGCTTTTTTAGCGACCTTTTTCTTGGCTACTTTCTTCACTGCTTTTTTCTTCACAGCCTTCTTAGCGACCTTTTTCTTAGCTACTTTCTTCACTGCTTTTTTCTTCACAGCTTTCTTAGCGACCTT
>QOOZ01000046.1 GCA_003331195.1 Puniceicoccaceae bacterium
GGTATAAATCGACTCACACAGTCGATCATCACCGCCCCCGCTAGCGTACCATTGGTCAATACATAATCACCGATACTGACCTCTAGATCGACGAGTTCATCTCGCACGCGCTGGTCGACCCCTTCATAGTGACCACTTAGTATAATCAGGTGCTCCTCCTGCGCAAGCTCACGGGCTAGCTGACTAGTCAAGGCTAGGCCGTCGGGCGCCATGTAGACGACTTTGCTCTGGGTTTTCTTCAATTGTTCGACCGCAGCAAAGATCGGTTCAGGTTTCATCACCATTCCTGCACCGCCACCGTAGGGTAGTTCGTCAGTCTTATTGTGTTTATCGCTTGTCCAGTCACGAAGCTGGTGCGTGCGAATGTCGATTAAGCCATTCTTTTGGCCGCGGGCCAGCATGCTGGACGCAAAAAAACCCTCCGCCATTTCTGGGAAGAGGGTTATAATATCGAACTCGAGGTGCATGAGAGCAGAGAATCGAGTTCTCCCGCTTTGCGGGAATTGCTTTACGCTTCGGCGGACGCCTCAGTTGGCGCCTCGCGACGAGCCTTGCGAATAAGACTAGCAGCTGTGTCGGTAGGCTTCGCACCCACAGACTTCCAGTAGTCTACGCGGTCGAGCTTGACGCTAAGTTCGTCCTCTGCGCGCTTTGCTTGTGGCTCGTAAGTGCCAAGCACTTCAACGAAACGACCATCACGGCGCGCAAGTGCTTCGGTGACGACCATACGATAGAAAGGACGGTGGCTTGCGCCATGACGTTGGAGACGGATTTTAAGTGCCATAATTAGAAAAATTAAAAAAGTGCCGATTGTGCTGCTCGGAATTGCGAAAGCGAAGAAGAAAGGAGTTTCACCTCGCCCTGTCAAGTGCAGAGGGGGATGAATATTAGGATTCTGGCTCGACGACATCAGGGGAATCCGTCCATGGCAGCGGAAAGGCACTCTTTTGCCAGTCCTTGCGCTCGTCGCCAATTTTGGCAAACTCATCCTCCTCACCTGCGATGAAAACACCCGAAAATTTATAGCGATTCTCCTGACCAGTCATCCGGACTGTGCGCTTACCACTGTAAGAAACGAGCGTGCGCGGTGTCGTGTAGTCGATTTGGCGAATTTTTGACATATACAATAATAAGATGCTAGTAAGCAGAACTTAGCAATAAAGTCTTAACTAAAATCCTGATCTTAATTTATTCAGTAAACAAGATAGCAAAACGAGTTGCATTGTAGAGAACAGTGGATTGTCTAAAATAATGGCAAATATTGTATTCAAAAAATCAGGGCTCACCGCTCCATGGACGGATAACGAAGAAAGCATTCTCGAACTTGGCGAGATCCACGATCTCGATCTCGACTATGGCTGCCGCATGGGTAACTGCACCGCTTGCCAACAACCGATCCTCTCCGGAGAGGTCGATTATCCAAGTGGCCACACAGGTGAACCCGACGAGGGTAACGCGCTACTCTGCTGTAGTCAGCCTAAGGGCGATGCGGATGTGGTCATCGATGCCTAGTCACAGGGCTTGTTCGCTTCTGCCCACATCCTCGTCATAGGGCCTTGGTAAGCGGACGCGCCAGGATCTCACAATCCTCTCGCTAGCCACTCTGCGGCACTGGCACCACTGCCAGCGTGAAGCAATTCACGTAGCTCAATTGCTCCGTCTTGAGCCTCTGTTGCCGCTTCACTTTCGTCCAAAGCTCGCAAGAGCTGCCGACTTAGTTGCGCGGGACTCGCCGCAGATTGGATAAACTCTGGATGCAATGGACGATCCAGCAGCAAGTTGGCGATGCCGATGTATTTGACCTTTACCAAGAGTCGACCAAGCCAGTAACTCATTGGATTGAGCCGATACACAATGGCGCCGGGTATGGCCGAAAGCGCGCAGCTGAGAGACATCGTGCCAGAACTCATCAACACAGCACTAACAGGCAAACTTTCAGTTTTATTGGAAAGGAATTCAATCTGCTGAGCCAAGTCTGGCTGCGTTGCCAAGATCGACTCCAGCAAGCCCCGAATCTTCGCACTAGGGTAGACAACGGTCGCTTTGAGGGCAGGTTTCGACTCACGTGCCTTCCGAAAGCCCGCGAGTAAGAGCGGAAATATTCGTTCCACCGCCGCGCTTCGACTCCCAGGAAGCAGCAGGACGGGCGCATCTGCCTCATAGCGAAACGGCGCTTGCCAGCTTTCACGGACAAAGGGGTGTCCAACAAACTCCGTAGGCAAATTTGTGTCGGCAAAGCACTCGACCTCGAAGGGGAAAATTACACCCAGTCGATCCAGTATTTGCGCCATTTTAAAGCGGCGTTTTGCCTTCCATGCCCAAACTTGCGGTCCTACATAATAACTGAGGCCAATTTCGCCGCCGCCCTTTTTACTTAAGCCACGCTTGGTCAATTGCTCGGCGAGGCGTAAATTAAAACCAGGATAATCGACAAAACAAATATGCTTCGGCTCGTAGCGCTCGATCCAATCCAAGGTATGATCAAAGAGGCCTTTAAAAAAGTTATAATAGCGCACCACTTCAACGAAGCCGACGATCGATACAGCCGTCAGATCGTAGAGCAATTGCGCACCTGACGCTTGTAGTTCAACCCCGCCAATGCAGACAACTTTCAAATCGGGTTGCTTCGCAAGTAAATCCGCGAGTAAAAGCGCTGCGTGCTCATCCCCTGAATGCTCACCAGCAATGATGAGCAAATCCGGCCGAGCGTTGATCGGCGCAGGGAAATCTCTAGTAGCTGGAAGCGATTTCGACACGGTTACTTAGGCGAGTGGATCAAATCGGTAATTAGAATGGCTAGTTCCAAGGCGGACTTACCCAGTTCAGCACCGACCTTTGGTTTGCCCGCGCTTTTTACGACTTGCACAAAAGAGGCTAGCTCTAGTTTGAGCGGTTCATCCTTTTCGATCGGAATTTCCTCGCGCGCAAGCTCGCTGTCTACTTTGCGTAAATAGTGCCCGCTTTGTTCTTGAAAATCGAGTGATAGGTAATTTTGCGGTTGGAAAATGCGAATCTCACGAACTTTTTTCGTGCTCACCCGACTAGTGTTGATGTTGGCCACGCAGCCATTTTCAAAAGTGATGCGCGCATTTGCGATGTCTTCCGAATTTGAAAGCACATTGACTCCGACTGCATCCACCTGTTTCACGGGCGAGCGTACGAGTGCTAGGATCACTCCAATATCGTGAATCATGAGATCGAGCACCACCCCAACTTCCGTGCCACGCGGGTTATAAGGTGCGAGTCTGTCAGCCGTGATAAATTGTGGATCAGTGACTGCATTTTCCAAAAATCCCATCACAGGATTGTAATGCTCAATGTGCCCGACTTGGACAATGCAGCCCTTAGCCTTTGCCGCCGCCAAAATTTCTTCGGCCTCTACAAGGCTCGTGCAAAGTGGCTTCTCAATCAGCAAATGACAGCCGCCAAGCAGCAGTGGCACAGCGACTTCGCAGTGTTTATCGGTCGGCACGACCACACTGACCGCGTCACAGGCCGCTGCAAGTGCATTTCCAGAGTCAAAACGCTGGCAAGCAAACTTTTCGCAGATCTCAGAGGCACGCCCATCATCAGCCTCCACGATACCAACCAGTTCACACCCGTCCAGCGTAGCATAAATACGGGCATGGTGCTGCCCCAAATACCCAGTGCCGACCACACCACAGCGGATTTTCGATTGTCCAGACATAGGGCTAGCAAAGATAGCCCAGCTCAAACTGACAAGGCGCGAATCATAGCATTATTTAAATACCACAGTTGACCTAGGTAACTTTTTAAACAAGTGTTTGAAAAAATGAAAGCTTCTCTTAAAGGCAACCGTTCGGTTTCGGACAAGACCCGGCAAAATATACTGAGTGCAACTGGTAAGGTTTTTGCTCAAGGTGGCTACCGAGCTATGACCTTAAGGCAGGTCACGCGTGAGGCCAAGGTCAACTTGGCTGCTGTTAACTACCACTTCGGCTCCAAATTGAATCTTATGCGTGCGCTTTTGCGTGAGCGCTTCGAGCCGATCAATCAGCAACGCCACCAGCTACTCGACCAGCAGATCGAAGCCCATGCGCCCGACCCTGTTCCTCTCTCGGTGATCTACGATACCCTCTTTCGCCCACTATTCACCGGCATTGGTTCCGCTTCCGAGAACGACACCAGTCTCATACAAATTATCGGTCGTGCCCTGACTGAGCCCGCCGAGTTCATGCGCAGCTTACATAAAGAGTTTTTTGCAGATCTCTCCAAGCGCTTCATGAGCGAAATCCAGCGTAGCTGCCCCGAACTTTCCCCCGAGCAGATACAATACCGCTTCTTCCTCTCTGTTAGCACGATGATCGGTACCGTGATCGAGCAAGTTCGCCTCGAAACGATCTCTGATGGTAAGTTAGATGGCAAGAATCTCGATATAATACTCAACGAACTAACCACCTTTGTTGTGGCCGGCTTTCAGCAGAGATAATGTTCTATCTACAGACACCCACAAATAACAAAAGAGAGGCCTCGTCGTGCGTGACTGCCTTAAAATGTGTAAGTCTCGCTACCACGACCCTACTCTTAACCGCCTGCGCCACCTCGCCCGACCGCAGCGAAGCACCTGTCATCGATCTTCCCGCCGCATGGAACAGCCAAAGCTTCAACACTGCACCCACCGCTTGGCTGGCAGACTTCAACTCACCGCAACTCGAATCGCTTGTGCTCGAAGCGCTCGCCCAAAGCCCAAGCCTCAGAGCTACCGCAGCACGCTTTGCCCAATCCCTTGCTGAAGCACGTATATCGGGTGCCGAGCTCAAACCTAGCGCGGGGCTCGGGCTCAACGGTGCACGCCAAAAGATCAATACATTTGGTCCTAACTCCACCGGTGGCGTCATTTTCGAAAACTACGACCTCGCGCTCGACCTCCGTTGGGAAATCGACCTCTGGGGGCGTCTTCGCGACCAAACATCTGCCGCAGTGGCTCGAGCTGAGGGCTACCAAGCCGACCTCGACGCGGCTCGTCTCTCGCTCGCCGCGCAGATAACAAAAGGCTGGCTCAACCTGATCGAAGCGCAGCAACAACTCGTTCTATCAGAGCAAACAGCAGAGACCTACCGCGACAATCAACGCGCGCTCGAATCCCGCTACAAACTCGGCCTTTCCGAAGGCTTTGACCTACGCCGTATCCTCACCCAAGCCGCCTCCGCAGAAGCAGAGACCGTCGCCCGCGAGCGCACACTCGATCAAGCCGCACGCCATCTGGAAGTCGTTCTTGGGCGCTACCCTGCAGGAGCGCTTGATGCCGTCATTACTTTGCCCAGTCTCCCACCGAGGATCCCCGCCGGTCTGCCAGCCGATCTTATCCAACGACGCCCAGATCTGGTCGCAGCCGAGCGCCGACTCGCTGCGACCGATCGGGAGCTAAGAGCCTCCCAAAAAGACCTCCTACCACAAATTAGTTTGACCACATCGGGCGGAACATCTTCGCAAGAGTTCGAAGACCTCCTCGATGGTGACTTCGGTGTCTGGACACTCGTGGGAAATCTTACGCAACCGATCTTCCAAGGCGGGGGTATCCGAGCTAATATCGATCGCAATACCGCACTACGCGACCAAGCGGCAGCTAATTACCACGGCAGCGCACTACGCGCCTTCCTTGAAGTCGAAACTACCCTAGCAGCAGAACAATTCATTCGTCGCGAACAAGCCAAGCTAGCCATCGCCGCCGAAGAGGCCACCGCTACCGAAGCTCTCGCTTGGGATCGCTACCGCAGCGGCACTGGCGATTTCCTCAGTGCCCTCGACGCCAATCGCACCGCCGATGCTGCCCGTAGCCGCCTCCTCAGCGTGTCCAACATCTTCTTACAAAACCGCGTCGATCTATATCTCGCGCTCGGTGGCGCTTTTGAAAGTAACGACCCAATCCAGCCGCCGTCTGAAACAGCGAAAAACCTCTCCAACACAAAGGGTAGTTAAGGCACCCCTTAAGTGTAGAATCTCCACTATTTTACCATGAAACTCATTCTCCCTATAATCATCCTGCTAATCGCTGGAAGTATTACCGCAATGCTCGTCATTTTCAAGCCCGACGCCGCTGAGCTTACGCCAGAGCGCCCCATCACCAGCGTCGAAGTCATCGCCGTGCAGCCGCAGTCCGTTCAACTCACAGTGGGCAGCCAAGGTACACTTTTACCAACAATAGAAACCGATCTGATCGCTGAAGTCAGTGGTCGTGTGATCAAAGTGAGCGACTCTTTCCGAATCGGTAATCACTTTCGCAAGGGCGATAGCCTCATTAAAATTGATCCCGCCGACTATGAAGCCGCCGCTGCCAATGCAAGCGCCAACCTAGCCGATGCGGAGCTCGCTTTGGCGCAAGAACAGGCACAATCCGAACAAGCCGCCGTCGACTGGCAAGCGCTCGGCGAAGGGAAGGCGAGCGACCTTACTCTACGCAAACCGCAACTCGCCCAAGCCAAAGCCCGAATCGCCAGCGCCGAAGCCAGACTCAAGCGTGCCCTACGCGACCTTGCCCGGACTGAGATTATAGCGCCCTACGACGGCATTGTATTAAGTAAGCAAGTCGATCTCGGCCAGTTCGTCATCGCCAATCCAGGTAACCCACTCGGCCGCGTCTACGCAACTGGAAGCGCCGAAATACGCCTACCTATTACCGAAAAAGAGGCTACCCTCCTTGACCAGCGGACTAAGCGCCAGCGCTTCGTCAAACTCACGCAAGATACGCGCAAGGACACTCGCATAGCACCACTCGTTCGTATCGAAGACAACGTCGACCCCAGAAGCAGACTACTCTATGCAGTCGCTAGAATCCAAGACCCTTTTGCTCCCACGCCCGATCAATCCGCTCTACGGCGCGGCACCTTTTTACAGGCCGTAATTGAAGGCCGTAATCTCGCTGATGCCTACGTCCTGCCAAGATACGCCTTACGCGGCTCTAACACTGTCTACATTGTCAACAAGTCTGATATGCTCGAAACCCGTATGGTCGAGATCATCAAAAGCGACGCCAAGGAAGTCATCATTACCGATGGTCTCGAGCCTGGTGAGCGAGTCGTCACAAGTCCAATTGCCTACTACATAGAGAATATGAGCGTCGATGTTATCGAGTAACAGCTCTGTTTCATAATCTCCAACTCGTCCTTATGATCCGCTGGTTCACACAAAATGGCGTCGCCGCCAACCTTCTCGCAGGAATTACCATAATCACGGGTATTTTTGCGGCCATGAATATCAAGCTTGAGCTCTTCCCCGAGCTAGATCTCGACATCGTAAGTATCACAGTTCCTTACCCCGGCGCAGCCCCCGAAGAAGTCGAAAGCGGCATCGTCGAGCTGATCGAAGACCGCATCCAAGATGTGGATGGCATCAAGAAAATGACTGCCACCGCTGGCGAAGGAATCGGCACCCTGCTCGTCGAAGTTGAGCGCGGCTACGATGCGACCGAAATCTCCGATAAAATAAAAGTGCGCGTCGACACTATCGATAATCTTCCCGAGGAGGCTGAAGAACCTACGGTCGAAGAGTTACTCATCCGCAATGAAGTCATATCCCTCGCAATCTATGGCAATGCGGATGTAAAGACGCTCAAAGAGATTGCCGAGTTCATTCGCGACGAATTAAACGTCCGCGAGAGCATCACCCAAGTCGATATCAAAGGAGTAGCTGAATTTGAGATCTCGATCAACGTATCGGAAATATCACTACGTGAGTATGGTCTTACCTTCGACGACATCGTGCAGGCCATCCGTAGTAGCTCAGTCGACATCCCTGGCGGCTCGATTAAATCACAGGGAGGCGAGATTCTTCTTCGCACGACAGGTAAGGCCTACACTGGTTCAGGCTTTGAAGACATTCCCGTGATCACCCGACAAGACGGTACCGTTGTTCGCGTGAGGGATCTCGCCACGGTCGAGGATGGTTTTGTTGATGATCCCCTAATCACCGAGTTTAACGGTCAGCGCGCCGTGCTCCTACGCATCTACGCAGTAGGCGATGAGAGTGCACTCGACGTCTCAAGCAGGGTGCAGGCATTTGCTAAAACAATTAACAATGACCTGCCCGAAGGTATCCAAGTTGAAGTCTTCCGCGACTTCACCTACTACCTTAAAGGCCGCCTCCAGATGCTCATCGAGAATGGTATCTACGGTCTTCTTCTAGTTCTACTCATCCTTACGCTTTTTCTGCGCCCCTCGCTTGCCTTCTTCGTCATGCTGGGAATACCGATTTCGTTCCTCGGCTCGATGCTTTTTCTCCCTACGCTGGGCATCAGTATCAACCTCGCCTCGCTCTTTGGCTTTATACTCGTACTAGGCATCGTCGTGGACGATGCAATCATCGTCGGTGAGAGCGTCTTTACTCAATTTCAAAAGCACGGCGGCGCAGGCGTCGAGGCCTCTGTTGCAGGTGCTAAAAAGGTTTCCATTCCCGTTACCTTTGCCGTGCTGACCACCATCGTGGCCTTCCTGCCGATTCTGACCATTCCCGGTTTCCTCGGTAAGTTCTTTTACCCGATCCCCGTCGTCGTCATCGCCACTCTCATCTGGTCACTCATTCAGTCAAAGCTAGTCCTACCCTATCACCTCACTCTGTGTAAAGTTGGCGGCAACAAGCGCGAAAAAATCAACTGGCTGCAAAAGCAACAACGTAAGATTGCCGACAGCCTAGAAGGCTTTATCGAGCACCGCTACCGTCCCTTCTTAAAGCTAGCCATTAATTTTCGCTACGCAACCGCCACCTCTTTCATAGCCATTCTCATGATCATGTTCGGCCTGTTGGGTGGCAAGCATCTACCCTTCGTCTTTTTCCCGCCCGTTCCCTCCGACTACATCGTGGCTAAGCTCGTCATGCCTGAAGGTACTCCCGTAGCATTGACCACTCGCGCCATCGAGCAAATGCAATCTGGCCTCGACCACTTGATCGAAGAAATTAAAAAAGAAGGACACGGCGAACCTTTTGAGAACGCAGTTGTGACCATCGGTGGGCAACCCTTCGAAGGCAGCGGCGGTCCCATGGGCGACATGGGGAATTCAACCAGCACGAACATCGCCGAGATCGCCGTCGAACTGATCAAGCGCGAAGACCTCGCCGGAAGCGGCGATATAGAGTCCCTTTCTGCCCCTAATCTTGCCAACCGCTGGCGCGAACTGATCGGACCAGTCGCTGGAGTCAAAGAACTCTCCTTCAACGCCAACGCTGCAGGTGGTGCTGGTATGCCTATCGATATACAACTCACAGGTCGGGACTTTGCCACTCTCCAAACCGCCTCGGCAGCTATTAAAGCCAAACTCGCCACCTATGATGGTCTCTTTGATATCAAAGACAACTACAGCAGTGGTAAGCGAGAGATTCAACTCGACATCCATCCAACGGCCCAGCCGCTCGGTCTTCGCCAAGCCGACCTCGGTCGCCAAGTGCGCGCCGCATTTTACGGCGTCGAAGCCCAACGTATCCAGCGCGGACGTGACGATATTAAAGTCATGGTGCGCTACCCACTCGACGAACGCCAGTCCGTCGAAAATTTGGAAGACCTCCGTATCCGCACATCTGACGGTCGCGAAGTGCCCTTCGATCAAGTGGCTGATTTCGAGATAACAGAAGGCTTCTCCTCCATCACCCGCGTCGACCGTCGCCGCGTGATCAATATCACCGCCGACGCCGACAAGAGCGTGGCCGACCTCGGTTTAATCAAAGCCAGCCTCAAAGATAAAAAGGGGGTCGCTGGCTTCCTAACTACGATCACAAACGATTACCCTGGTATCACTTGGTCATTCCAAGGAGAAGCTCGCGAGCAAGCCGACATCTTCGCCAGTCTAGGTCAGATGACGCTCATCGCCATATTCCTTATTTACGCGCTCTTAGCGGTCCCACTCAAATCTTACGTGCAGCCCGTCATCGTTATGATCGTCATTCCATTCGGTCTGATCGGGGCGATCGGCGGCCACATCATTATGGGACAACCCATGAGTATTCTATCTGTTTTAGGCTTTGTTGCGCTCGCTGGGGTAGTAGTCAACGACAGCCTCGTGCTAGTCGACTTCATCAATCACGAGCGAAAAGATGGCAAAACACTCCGCTTCGCTATTGAAGACGCTGGTGCAAAGCGATTCCGCCCTATTATCCTGACCTCATTGACGACTTTTGCTGGACTCCTTCCCGTTCTCTTCGAGACCAGCCTGCAAGCCCAATTTCTCATCCCTATGGCAATTTCTTTAAGCTTCGGCGTCCTCTTCGCCACCTTCATCACCCTCCTCCTAGTGCCTGCCTTCTATTCGATTTTGGAGGACATTCGAGAGCGCTTTATTAGCTGAACGTCGTCTGTCCAAAAAAAGCAGCGAACGAAGAAATACAACCTTCCTATTTTATTTGATGAGCAAGTATTCAAAGAGGAGCTTGGACATTACGATCAAATACAGTTAACCGCAGACCTTGATACAATTTTTAACAGACTTTATCCAGAACACTTGGGATTTGGCGGCCGAGATGGCGCCTTATCTTTTGTTTGGGTTTGCGGTGGCAGGACTACTGCATGTTTCGATTCGTAAAGAGTTTGTGCAGCGCTGGCTGGGTAAGCCGGGACTGAGGTCTGTAGTCAAGGCAAGCGTATTAGGGCTGCCAATGCCACTGTGCTCCTGTTCGGTCATTCCGGTGGCAGTCTCGCTGCGAAAAAGTGGCGCATCGAAGGGGTCGACGGCTTCTTTTCTTAGTTCTACGCCGCAGACAGGGGTGGATAGTATTTTTGCAAGCTATGCACTACTTGGTGGACTTTTTACAGCGGTGCGTGTGCTGGTGGCCTTTACATGTGGGATCCTAACGGGCTACCTAATTGAGCTTTTTTGCAAGGCGAAGACTCCTGTAGTCCCAGAGGCTTTATCTTCTGCTGTGAGCTTGTCGAATCGCCTCGACCAGATCAACTCGTTGACACCGCTTAATGCAATAGATTCGAGAGTTCCACCTTCTCCAATAATTAGTGAGTTTAATTCGATGGACTGTTGCGCGAGTCAACCGGCACCGAAGCGCGGTCCAATCGAAGCGCTCCGCTATGGCTTCGTAACCCTGCCTGCGGATTTAGCGACTGCATTGGTCATTGGTCTACTCCTTGCTGGGCTGATCACAACATGGCTTCCGATTGATTTACTGAGCGGCTCTCTGAGTTCGGGACCGCGCGCCTTCCTACTAGCGACGGCGATCAGCCTTCCCCTCTACGTTTGTGCGACGGCTTCAATCCCAATGGCCTACGCGCTCCTCGAGGCAGGCCTTTCGCCGGGGGCGGCACTCGTTTTTCTCATTGCAGGGCCAGCGACAAACACGACGACAATTGCTGCCGTTTGGAAAATGCTTGGGCGCGGAGCGACTGCAATCTATCTGGTAAGCCTGCTATTGATTTCATGGTTAGCGGGATGGCTATTCAATACAGCTTTAAGCCTTCAAGCCAACGAGGGCACCGCGCAGCATCACGAAGGTCTCAACTCTAGCCTCTGGCAAGATGCCTGCGGCCTAATCATGATTGGGTTATTGATTTTCTCAGCTTGGAAAAGCCGACAAGTTAAGGCGAATTCTTCTTGTGCAGGTTGAGGTGCCGGAACTTCATTTATCTAGCCCATCCGACGGCGAGACCTCAATGAAAGCGAATTATTTTCTCTATAAAAATACATTCAATTGTAGGTATCGCCAGTATTACTTACAGAGCCATCGCCAGTTGGGATAAACCCATTTCCAGAAGAGGTTATAGATCCTCCAATTATAATTTCAGCGAGTTCATCATTCACAGATATTGCACTAGAGCGTAAGCTCTCAAAGTTAGTTTCGACGAATCCCTCATCTAGTAATTCATTGGTAGTTGTATCAACCGTTAAAGGTGAGGCCTTATCCGCCGTGTTTTGGCCTTCGCTGGTTTCAGATCCTGCTGTTTCGACCGTAGTTGTTGGGTCCACTGCTGTTTCTACCGTAGCTGCTTTGGCTGATGCTACTTCGTCCACTGCTGTCTCTACCGTAGCTGCTTTGGCTGATGCTGCTTCGTCTACTGCTGTTTCGACCGCAGATGTTGGGTCTACCGCTGTTTTACTGGCTGGGCCCGAAGTCTCGACTACACTCAACAACGAAGATTCCTCAAGAATCGATAGTTCAGTAAGCAAAGTGTTTTTTATCATAGCAAGAAGCACAATTTCCTTAGTGCTCACGTAACTAAGTCCAGAGTTAAGAGCATTAGTTACAGCGGCTTCTGCAACATCTAGTGCTTTCGCAAGCAATAGATCTTGATACAATATTTCTGATACTGATTCTGGCTCACCTTCCACATCGCCGCTAATCGTAGACTCTTCATTAGTTAGAGGAATTTGCTGCGCCCAAATCATTGATGCGCTTAAAATAACTACCCCTATGAGTATTTTTCTAATATTTTTTTTCATAATTACTGTGATAAATCAATGTGCATTTTTAATAGAATAAAATGAACGTAAAATAATATAAAGATCAAACCAGAAACCTGCTCGCTCAATATAATCAATGTCATACGCGATTCTAGAGTGCAAATCTGTATCGCCTCGCCAACCATTAATTTGAGCCCATCCAGACATACCTGCCTTAACTGACAGCCTCAAATTATAATAATCGATGTTAGACTTAAATTCTTCGATCAACTCTGGGCGCTCTGGTCGAGGGCCAACTAGGCTCATATCTCCTTTCAGTACGTTCCAAAATTGAGGCAATTCATCGATGTTCATAGCGCGCATAAAAGAACCGACTTTCAAGCGGCGAGAATCATCATTCTTGCACCACTGTGGAACCCCTGAATCTTCAGCATTGAGGAACATGGAGCGTATCTTAATAATTTCAAAAGGTTTACCATTTCGAGTTAATCGAATTTGCCGATAAAACGGAGATCCAGGGGATTCGCACCTTACTCGCCAACAATAGAAAGCGATTATGGGCGAGAAGATGATGAGTCCAATTAGTGCTCCAAAGATGTCCACCGATCGCTTTATTATCCTAGCATCTATACGATCTAAGTATTGTTTCTGCTGAGATAATAAAGGTACACCATACAAAAACTGGAGTGTCAGGCAACTTTGCAACTTTTGAATGGCGCTTGGTATCACCATAAATTCAATCATTTCTCTAGCGCATATACGCTGTAAATATGCCTTTTCATCACTACTCATATCAGTGTCAGCTAATACGACGTTATCGAAGCTACTGCACTCAAAAATCTGCTCCAATTCATAATCGCTTTGCCAAAATTTAATTCCCGAAGGCATAGCAATTGAAGGATTACTGGATTGGGTCATTAACACCCCTTCAATCAAAAGCGGAAAATTAATATCATTACTTTCAGATCGCTTAATTAATTCCTCTACATGGGGTCCAAATCCTACAACTAAAGTCTTCAATCTAAGACGGTCTGCATAATAGGGAGTAACAACAAAATGCGCAAAAAGAAAACGCCAAAGCGGCATCAATACCGCCAATATAATAACAGAGTAGAGTACGAATAAACGCGAAATACTTGGCTCAATTTTTAAGATTAAGGATAGTGATGTAAAGATAGCACCCCATGCAAATATGGGTTTGAGTAACATAAAGGCTGAATGTTTGGATCTTAAGAATGTCTCCACTTTGTAATGTCCACCAAAGACTAACAGGCAAAAAATTGTAATTACTGCCAAAAAAATATGTGAAGAATAAGCCTCATATGAAGGCGTAAAACCTGGTGGCAGGCCAAAATCTTTAATGAACGAGTAAAAACGAAGCCAGTAACCTAAGTACAATGCAGATGTAACGACACATAAATCGCCCAAGAAGTACATGGCTATGACTGCATGAATGCTATTGGAGCGTCGCTCACGAGAATAAGTCGAGGACGATGACTTACTTGAAGCTGATGAACCTGTATCTAATTTACTGCTCATTGAATCTAGATCGAGTTATTGTTGTTTATATAGCATGATGTGTCTTATATTAGACTAGTTAGGTTTTAGCGAAATAATAAATTTAGCAGTTGGTATACCATAAGCATGAAAACATTAGGTACAGAACAATTGATTGCGTAGAAATCCATCGAAATGTATCTAGCTATCCATACAATTACATTAATTATCTTAGTATTAGCTAACGGTGGACGCCACGACTGGGCCTATAATTTCGGCGCACTATTACTTTGCATGCATGCAGTTCCCGTTACTGCAGAATTGATCAAAAATCGCGCACGAATACATCGTTTGGGACCGAAATTCTGGATTTTTGCTGTTATTCTTCCTTGGACCGCATTTTCGGTGTTATTTGCGTGCTCTCTGTTCAACCCCAGTTTTCTGACAATTTACAACAATCTATTCAGTCCGCTCTTACCGATTGAATATAATTCGAGCCTTCCAACCACACCAAATCCTGCGAGAAGCCTGTTGTTTCTGGAATTCACAATCGGCTTATTATTTATGACACTCAGTGTGTTGATCACAAAAACAACTCGCCGGCAAATACGAGCTTGCCTTAGTGGACTCCTAATTTTTGGCAGTTTCTTAGCAGTGACTGGAGCATTAGTGAAACTCACCGGCAGTCAGCAGTTCCTATGGGCAATCGAGTTTCGCGAACCAGTAGCATTCGCCACATTCTTCTACAAAAACCACTGGGCATATTTTGCTTTGCTAATTGCGAGCATCGGTATTGCTCTGATACAATACAACCACAACTGCGAAAGGAACAGTGGCCATATCCCCGAGAAGAGTATCGCTTACGCTCTTTGCACTGTGGTGGTTCTCGTTTCAATACCGCTAGCACAAGCTCGAGCGGCAACACTCGCCTCGATACCACTGGCACTAGTATTTATCTATGTCGTCACGCGCTGGCTACCCTCACGAATACCACGCATAGCTACTGCTCTAATATTTGTCGTATTGGCAGGAATTGGCACTTGGTTCATGTCACAAATGGTAGCACCACAATTCGCTCAAGCGTTAGAGCGAAGCGAGCAACAGATCGAGAACTACAAAGCAAAGGATTTCAAATCGGTAAAGCGGATCGCCCTATATCGAGATTCTTGGATCATGTTTAAGGAGAAACCGATCTGGGGCTGGGGTGTTGGAAGCTTTATTCACATCCATCCAATTTATGCCGGTCCAGAGTTCTACAAGAAAGACTCAGACTATCCTGTGGCCTATGAATTTGCACATTCTGACTACCTACAGACGCTCGCAGAAAAAGGCATCGTTGGCAGTACCTTACTCGTGCTTCCATTTGCACTACTAGGCATCTTTCTAAGCGCAAAAGCTCGCTGGAAAAACCCAATCAGCCCAAGTTTATTATTGGGTAGTGGACTTGTATTATTAACCGCAGCCATCGACTTCAGTCTTTCTAGCCCTGCCATAGCAATGGGCACAGTTCTCTTACTTGCACTGGGGGTCAGATATGCCCTGCTATCGCGAAGAGCTGAGAATAAAACTCAAAGTTCTTAGAGCTGCCCTATTTATCTACCTTCAGTTGCGCGCATCACCTCAGGGGCAACATCATGAAGAAAGGCTTTTATCTCGCGACAAAAACGATCCTGCGAAAATCGTTCTGCGTTCTTTCGCATCTCGAGCGAGTTTAGCGTCTGCTTCTCAAACGCTTCTACTGCAGTAATCAGAGCCTCAACAGTCTGCTCCTGAAAAAACAAACCTGTCTTACCATCAATCACAGTCTCAAGAGCACCACCTTCTCCATAAGCGATGACCGGACTCCCGGAAGCCTGAGCCTCTAAAGGCGTGATTCCAAAATCCTCAATACCGGGAAAGATAAATGCACGACACTTCGAATAGGACTCTCTCAGCACGGAAAAAGGCTGACGCCCCAAGAACTCAACATTATTCGCCGCCCTTTCTTCAAGACTTTTTCGCTCACTCCCCTCTCCGATCACTACTAGACGCTTTCCGTTTCTACTGAAGGCCTCAACCGCCAAATCTATTCTTTTATATGGAACCAACTCAGAAACCACTAGGTAGAAGTCTTCTTTCTGCTCTGAAAATATGAAATCGTCCAGCGAAACTGGCGGATAAATAACAGAAGCCTGGCGGCCATAGCATTGCTTAATCCGCTCAGCGACAAAGAACGAATTCGCTATAAAATGATCCACTCCTATAGCAGATTTGAGATCAAAGGACTTCACATATGGAGTCACTGCCTTAAATACATTTCGCCCAATAAATCCTAAACCGCTGGACTGCTTAAGATAAGTCTCCTGCATGGACCAAAGATAGCGCGGAGGGGAATGGCAGTAACAAACGTGCACCGAGTCCACGGGAATTTTCAGCCCTTTAATCACCGAAGCATCAGAGGATAAAATCAATTGATCCTCGCTGCTGACTTTCAAACGGCTAACTGCGACTGGAAAAAAAGGAAGAAACTTTTTATAATGCCGTGTGGCGCCAGGAAAGCACTGAAGCAGAGAAGTTACAATTCTGCGTCCATCTAACCAATCACCAAATACCGATCGATCTTTAATCGCCAGCAATGTATAAATTGGAGCATCAGGAAACAACTTTGAAAAAGACTGGAGGACCTTCTCTCCCCCGCGCTCAGAAATGAGCCAATGATGCGCTAGTGAAATCATATTTACCGAGGAAAATTAATTCAAATCGTAGTTAAGAAAAATTAAGTTCCCATGTATACAATAAGTTTCGAAAACAGACTCTACCGAAGTGCCTGCAGTCTTCTTGGTCTTGGTAAAAATAAATTTTTTTCGGTGACTAATTAGCATTTACTCCCTTCGTTAAGGCATCATAGATCTGTAAACTTGATACGTTAAATCCGCCGTATCTTGCCAATCATATGCATTCATATGCAAGCGACCACGCTCGACAAGATGCTTTCGATAGTCAGCATCCAGATACAATTTTTCCATCGCTTCAAAGAAAGCGACAGGATTTAGCTCAGAATAGCATGCCGCTCCACCTGCGACTTCAGGCAAACTGCAGACTCGGCCACAGATTACTGGTGCACTACAAGACATCGCTTCTAATACAGGCAAACCGAAACCTTCGTAATAACTGGGAAATAAAAAAGCCAAGCACTTCTCATACAACCACTTTAACTGCCCATCGCTGACGCCTCCGAGCTCAATTAGGTTCTTGCCTGACTCCCGATTATCCCCTTCGCCGAAATTACGTGTTCCAACGAGCACGGTTTTGGGCAATACCACACCGCGAGCACCTGCTTCTTGGTAACTCTCATGCAGTAACTTGAAATTCTTTGCAGGATCAGAGCTTCCGACGAACAAAAAGAACTCATGATCCAGACCCTTCACAGGGATTGATTCAATTTGTGAAAAATCCTTGGCTGCCAAAGGAGTCACTATCGACTTAGGGGCTAAATGTGGAAAATGTAATTGCAATCGACTCTGCGTAAATTGGGAGTTCGTTATGATCGCCCTACAGCGCTTCAAGGAAGATAGATAGATCTTCTCAAAATACCATTTTGACCAAGAACTAAAGCGCTCCGGCGTATCGATAATAGCTAAATCATGCACTGTTATGACATGCTTGTCACCAGAAACGTGAGAGAGCACAGGAGAGCCTGTCGAATGAACAAGGTCCACATCGGTTGAGCGGAGACGACCCAAAGCCGGAAAATATAGCAGGTCACGATAGG
>QOOZ01000047.1 GCA_003331195.1 Puniceicoccaceae bacterium
TTAAAAACCACTGCTAATACTACTAATATAACAGATATGATGGACCATATTTTTTTCATATATAATTTTATAGGATTTATAGAATTGGCAGAAAGAAAGGCAAAGCTGAACGAGATAAGGGATACATATTTTATTTAATACGCATTATTATCACTTGCGGAGTATAACATACAGACTGGCTACAGGTGGAGATAGGAACAAGGGTAAATACCAGATGTCTTCTCCCTGCCATTCACCATCAAATACTGATAAGATAATTATTAAAACAAGTAGGATGTTTAAGATTATGGTTAATATTTTCATACTTTGATATATGGCTGTGGATGTACTATTCTGGGATCAATTCGGCTTTAAAAAATTGGCTCTGCGAAGAGGTTTCAATAATTCTTGTGTCTATTATTTCTAAATTGTTTAGGTCATCTCCTTGTAAGATATTCAAACGAAATGACTGAAGGTTTCCTGAACTATCGCCTGTACCATTTCCAGTATCTGAACCTGAAGAATCCAGGTCACTTAAGAAATTTACAACAGATTGAAAATTAGCGTCTGACTGCGTTGGAAGGGCGTGTCCTGCACTTGTGCTGATGAGTTCTGTATAGTTGGCAAACTTAGTTTTTACCTCTAGTCCAATTTGGTAGAAGTTATAATCATTTTGTGCGATAAAGATTAGAGCTGATTGAGTGTAGGGGGAATTGGCATCTATGACATTAATTAATCCCATGTGTGTGGTGGGTAAATATCCATTAAATAACAGAACGTTATTAAAATCGTAGCTCCCCGTGGCCAAATAAACCAAAGACATTGGCACACCTTGCGAATATCCCAATATTGCATCGAAGGGTCCGTTAGCTTCTATGAAATCATTCAGATAGTTAACGGATACATCTGCCCAGTTGGGATCATAAGTAGGATCTTTGCCGCCGCTTGGTGGATCATTATACCAAACCCCTCCCGAAATAGGGGAAGAGGCAAAAATAAACTCACAATCAGGCATAGCTGCTATCAGATCCTGCATACCTGATTGGTATTGAAAAGAGGCCGCATTGCCCCCTCCACCATGAAGACACAATATTCTGCTAGCGCAAAGCTGCGTACATGCGAAAGCACAGATAATGTAGATCCAGAATAAAGGCTTATACGAGTACTTCATTGTATCTGTATCTTATCCACGGAGATTACTGGCAGTTAGCATAATCTACTTTAGAGGTCGATTTGTTCGACGATCTCTAAATCGTAGCCGTCGATACCGACAACTTTACGTTGGGTGCTAGACATGAGGCGTATTTGCTTGAGACCGAGTTCGACGAGGATTTGTGCGCCGATACCGTAGTCACGAAAGTCCATCTTGGTGGGGCCGACATCTTTGATACTAGCTTTGTCTGCGCCCTCAATGACACGAATGCCTCCCTGCGGTTGCTCAATGTAGAGTAGCACGCCGTGGCCTTCTTGAGAGATGCGTTCCATTGCCGCATTAAGCGAGTTATAGCCGCCGAGTGTCTTTGAGCGGAAGATATCGCCGAGGAGGTTTTCGCTCTGCACGCGCACTAGGGTGGGGGCTTCGTTGAGCGCGCCCAAGCTCAGTGCTAGGTGCTGACGGTCATCAAGTATACTGCGAAAGATATGGAGATCGAAGCTGCCAAACTCGGACTCGAAGGGCTTGGTCAAGATGTGCTCGATCAGCTTGTCGCGGGTGTGGCGATACTCGATTAGGTCAGCGATGCAAATTAGCTTCAGATCGTGCTTCGCTTTAAATTTAATTAGGTCGGGTAGGCGAGCTAGGCTGCCATCTTCATTCAGGATTTCACAGATTACACCGCTTGGGTTTAGGCACGCAAGTTGGGCTAGATCGACTGCTGCCTCGGTATGACCTGCTCTTTGCAAAACGCCCCCTGGCTTAGCCCTTAGTGGAAAGACATGACCTGGTTGAACCAACATTTTTGCTTCAGAATTTGAATCTCCGAGAATACGGATCGTCTCAGCGCGATCGTGGGCGCTAATCCCCGTGGTAATCCCTCCGGCGGCATCGACAGATACTGCAAAATCAGTCTGTTGCGATTCACGATTTTCTGATGCCATTGAGTTAATGCCGAGGCGACGAAGTTGATCCGAGAGCATAGGCACGCAGATGAGGCCACGGGCATGTAGCGCCATTTCGTTGACGGCTTGTGGGGTGACTTTTTCAGCTGCCATGACGAGGTCGCCTTCATTCTCGCGGGATTCGTCGTCGGTCACGATGACCATTTTACCCGCGGCGATATCGGCGATCGCGGATTCAATACTGTCAAAAGAATTCTCTTCGTTGGCTTTTGTATTCATTGGAAGTTCTGAAACCAATCGGGTTTAAGGCATTTCGCAACCGTCTTTTCTACGAATACTGCGGGTCGTGTAGTTCCATGCTAGTAGGCTTACCACTTGCTTTTCATTCGAAGTTTCAGAAGATCTAACATATGTCCGATTTTGATCCCAATAAGAAAGTCTACGAAGCCCAAGGTGGCAAATTTAGCATAATCGATCTGCTTCGCAGCTTTGCTGATCCTGAGTTAGAGATTGATGGCATCTCGCGAATATCTGATCTACACATGAAAGTAAGCGAACCAGTGCGTTATCGTTATGATGGTGACTTGGAGACGATTGATGGGGGAGAACCCTTGACCGAAGAGACTTTGCGTGAACTGATCTTTCCGCTGATTAGTCATTCGCAGCAGCAGAGCTTGCTTGATAATCCACAGTTGGATATCGATTCGGGCTATTCATGGGAGGAGGAAAAAATTAATTTCCGCCTAAATATTTTCCATGATCGTGATGGCACGGCCTGCGTCATGCGAATGTTACCGAAGCATATTCCTGAGATTGACGAAATCGGCTTTATGAACGCCAAGGTTTGGCAGGATATCACTGAGCTCAATCAAGGTCTCGTGCTCGTGACTGGGGTGACGGGAAGTGGTAAATCGACGACTATCGCTAGTATTATCGACTACATTAATAAAAGCCGTAAAGCGCGTATTATTACGCTGGAGGACCCGATTGAGTATGTCTTTAGCAGTGAGCAATCGCTTATCTCTCAACGTGAACTGGGCAAGCACTTGAGCGATTTCCCAAACGGCCTGCGCAGCGCGCTTCGTGAAAATCCTGACATCATCTACGTCGGCGAGATTCGTGATGCGACGACAGCTCAGCTTGCCTTGACCGCGGCAGAAACTGGACACCTTGTGCTCTCGACCCTCCATACTAAGGATGTCAAAGGCACCTTTAGCCGGATTGTTGATATGTTTCCCGCAGAACGTTCGAATGAAATCGCGGCGCAGCTTTCTTTTTCGCTGGCATTTGTGGTGAGTCAAAAACTGCTTGCGCGTGAATCTGGTAATGGTCGCATACCTGTCTTCGAAGTTCTCAAGAACAATTTAGGCGTCGCCAACATTGTGCGCACTGGAAAGTTGCATCAAATTTATAGTAAGATGGAAACTAGCCAGGGTGAGGGTATGAACACGCTCGAGCAACATTTGATCGAGCTTGTTGGGGCAGGCGTGATCTCAAAGAAGGAAGCCATCGCTCGTGCCAACGATGCGAATATTGTCACTCGGTTGGATTAGATTTGCCAAAGCGGGCAGGGGAGAAAATTCTACTAATATGGCAGATGGTAAAAAACAAGCGACTTGGGGTGGACGGTTTTCCGAAGGTCCCGCTGAATTGATGCTCCGTATTGGCGAGTCCGTCTCGTTTGATCAACGACTGGCGCCCTTCGATATTCAAGGCAGTCAGGCGCAGGCCGCTATGCTCGCCCATGTCGGTATTATCACTCTTGAAGAGCGCGATGCGATCCAAGCGGGTCTCGATGCGATCCTTGAACAAATCGTAGCGGGCGAGTTCTCGTGGGATCCCGAACTCGAAGATGTTCATATGAACATTGAGCAAGCCCTCACACAGAAGGTGCCCGCAGCCGCAAAGCTTCACACCGCTCGTAGTCGTAACGATCAGGTGGCTACTGATATGCGTCTCTGGTTTAAATCCGCTTGTGACGAACTCAATCTTTCGCTTGCCAGGGTGATGGCCGCACTCGTCGATCTTGCAGATCAGACGCAAGAAGTGATCATCCCTGGCTACACTCATTTACAAGGTGCTCAACCTGTGCCTATGGCGCATCATTTACTCGCTTATGTGGAGATGTTTGCACGTGATCGCACGCTTATTGCTGCGGTCAAGGAGCAGGCAAATGTCTGCCCGCTTGGTTCGGGCGCGATCGCTGGCACGACGCTGCCAATCGACCGAGATTTTGTGGCTAAAGAGCTTGGTTTCGTTGATCACGAGGGCAAGCCACAGCTCACGCAAAACAGCATGGATGCGGTCAGTGATCGCGATACTTGTATTCAATTTGCCTCTGCCTGTGCGGCTGTCGGGGTTCATCTATCGCGACTATCGGAGGATTTCATTTTATGGAGTAGTGTGGAGTTCGGCTTCGTAAAACTGCCGGATGCTTTTACAACAGGCTCTAGCCTGATGCCGCAAAAGAAGAATCCTGATGCTTTTGAGCTGGTCCGTGGCAAGTCCGCGCGACTCGCAGGGAATTTGCAAATGCTGCTTACCATGGTTAAGGGTCTTCCATTGACCTATAATCGCGACTTACAAGAGGATAAGCTGCCAGTCTTCGACAGTTTTGATCAGACGAAGCTGATCCTCGATTGCGTAGCTGCTTGTTTGCCAGGAGTTTCTGCGGATGTTAAACGTTGCGCTTTCGCTGTAGCCGACCCCGCACTGCTCGCTACGGACGTGGTCGACTATTTAGTGAAAAAGGCGATACCTTTTCGTGAAGCTCACCATGTTGTGGGTGCATTGGTTGCCTTATCCGAGCAGTTAGATATTCCACTCAGCAAGTTGCCGTTTGAGGAAGTCTCTAAAATTCACGAAGGCCTCGGTGAAGAATGGGTGCAGGCTTTTGATTTAGAGAAAGCACTCGCCGCGCGCGACAAGCCCGGTATGCCAGGACCTGATCAAGTCGCTGCACGGATTGCGCACTGGCGTAGTGTTTAGGTGTGGGCTCTACTAGATAGAATGCAGGCGATAGTCAGTGTCCTATCTGCCTGTTTAGCCAAGTTAAGGAAGGCGGGACTCTAATTCTTTCAAGAATTCCCAACTAAACAGGCCACTACCGTGGCCATCGCTGAACACGGGGCGGATGGCGTAGTTACCCTGAAACTCCCAACCTTTGATTGTGACGCCCGCAAATTCCTTCGGGCCGTCACCACCATATTGATTACCAAATATGTCTTTCTCGCCTATGTTTTGCGCGCTTGGCGAATGCTTACGAAGAAAATCTGAGGGGAAGTAGCTCTCGCTGCCGTCGTCCCAGACAATGGCCAGTTCGCTACCAATTAGCTGAATGTCCTTCGGCTTCACGCTTTGTAAAAACCTGCCGCTTTGAGTTTTTCCATTATTTTAACCGCGGGACCTTCACGATTAAGAATGTATAAGTGAATACCAGGCGCGCCGCGCTCTAGCAGTTCGCGAGCTTGGTGATAGACCCAATCAATGCCCACTGCTTCGACTGCGGCGGCGTCATCGCCCGCGGCAAGTAGTCGCTGATTCAGTTCGGCAGGAATGGAAGCACGGCACATGGCGCAGAATCGAAGTATTTGCTCTCGGGAGGTCACGCACATGAGTCCAGGGAGCACGGGCACCTCAATTTTTGCTTGGCTTGTGCGGTTAACAAACTCGAAGTATTTGGTGTTATCGAAAAATAACTGTGTCGTTACGAAGTGCCCGCCCGCATCGACTTTGCGTTTCAAATTGAGCAAGTCGATGTCAGGGGAGGACGCTTCGGGGTGCATTTCCGGGTAACCCGCCACACCTATAGTGCATTCAGGGAAGGTTTCGTGGATCAAGCCGACGAGTTCATTTGCGTGATGCAGACCTTCTGGGTGAGGTTTAAAGTCTGTTTCACCTTCTGGTGGGTCACCGCGTAGTGCCATTATTTGGCCAAGTCCAGCTTCGCGAAATTCAGCAATGATACCACGCAACTCCTCTCGCGAATGTCCTACGCATGTCAGGTGGGGCATGACGGCGTAGCCACAGTCTTCGCTCAAATGACGCGCATATTTCAGCGTTCGACTCCGTGTGCTGCCCCCTGCTCCATAGGTAATCGAAGCAAAATCAGGCGAGTAAACCTTAAGGGCTTCAGCAGTGCGCAGTAGTTGCTCCGCCGAAGTGTCAGATTTCGGTGGAAAGAACTCTATCGAGAAGAGCGCTTTACCTGACTGTAGGCGGGTTTTGAGGGAGACTGCTGTCATTAACGTATCAAGTTATAATGATATGATGATATGTAAAGTTAATTAGTCACCTAATTTAGATGCTTCTTTGCCAGAGGTCAATCTATCGGGCGATCCTACAACTAAAATTCACGAGGGGCAAGGAAGTGGGCTGCCCAAATTGCTATTAAAATTAATTCAAGATGTGAATATACCCATCAAGTATCTCTAGGGAAGTTACTTAACTCACTTATTAACAGAATTTTTTACTAAAAAACTGCTAAAAAGTAACTTGACTAGTGGAGTAAAATGGAGTGATATGGTATGAAATGGTGAATAAAGGGATAATGAGCGCACACAATACAGGGAAATATTTTGGAGAATATCGTCATAGTTTGGATGATAAAGGGCGCCTCACGATCCCTTCCCAGTGGCGTCCTCAGCTTGAGTCCAAGGATAACAATTTCCTTGCCCTGCCTAGTCTGACCGAAAAGTCCGTCTCCGTTTATCCTCCCATGATGATCGAGCAGCTCTACGAGCGCTTTTCCGAGATTAGTATGGGGGATCAGAAGGGCCAGCGCGCTATACGCCGCATCATGTCGATGGCGCACAATTTCTCGTGCGACAAGCAGGGGCGTATTAATTTGAACGAAAAGCTCATCAATCACGCCGACTTGAAAAAGTCGCTCGTTCTGCTTGGAGAGGCTTCAAAATTTATGATCTACGACGAAGTCTTCTACGATCAACTCATGGCAGATGACGTGAACACAGAAGACTTGGCCGACATCGCAAAGGACTTCGGCTTTTAAATAGGCCATTAAATACAAATAGAATATGAGAAACGTCTTCGAAACCATCGCCCGAGAAAACTTCCGTACCTCTGGTTACATCTCTCATCCCCGTCGTGAACGTCGTAGCTCTTGGACTTTCAGCCCCACACCGCGCGCGCCTTCCCATTCGACCAACGCTGTCCGCGATGCGATCCAGCGACGCGAGCGAGCCCATCTTAAAACTCAAAGTAAACCTTCTCTTTTTCAAAACTGCATCAATGTCTTACTCCATCGATGATGCTATAATGCCCACTACTCCTAGTGGTCACGTTCCCGTCTTGCTTCGTGAGACCGTGGAACTGTTTGCTCCGAGCAACGGCGTTAAACTTTTAGATGGGACTTTTGGAGGAGGCGGACATACGCGCGCATTTTTAGAGGCGGCTGAAAATGTCACTGTCGTTGCTCTGGATCGTGATCCTGCTGCCTTACCTCGTGCTGAAGCTTTGCAAGCAGAGTTTGGTGACCGTTTTCGCCTGCATCATATCAACTTTGGCGACCTTGCCGATCTAGATGAGAGTGGCTTTCATGGCATCTTATTTGATTTCGGTCTTTCCTCCTTCCAGCTCGATGCCGAGGAGCGTGGGTTTTCTTTTCGCTACGATGCACCTGTCGATATGCGGATGAACCCAGAAGAGGGAATCAGCGCTGCAGAATTTTTAGAGACGGCGGAAGAGTCATCGCTCGTTCGCGCAGTGCGGAACTACGGTGAAGAACCACGCGTGCGCCGCGTGGTCAAAGCTATCATGGATGCTCGCGGCACTGGTGCCTTGCAACGCACACAGTCATTGGCCGCCCTCATCAGCGAGGCAGTTGGTCCCACACCACGTGGTCGCAAAGCCGTGCACCCCGCGACACGCACTTTTCAAGGAATTAGAGTTGAGGTAAATGATGAGTTGAGTGCGATCGAGCGTGGCCTTCCAGCTGCGTTCGATCGCCTTTTACCCGACGGCATGCTTGCTGCGATTAGCTTTCATTCACTCGAAGACCGTATCGTTAAGCGCTTTTGCCGTAAGATGGCTGGCCGCCCCGAGCACTCTCACGATAGCCGCACGCAAGACGAGCGCGAAGTTCGCGCAAACATGGTCTCCACCCGCCCGATCAGCCCTAGTGAATCTGAAATACAATCTAACCCCCGCAGCCGTAGCGCGCGCCTACGCGCCATCCGTAAAATTTCCTAAGCAAACCTTATTATGTTACAAATATCTTACAGAGCACGCAAACATGTCATCTTACTGATTCTCGTAATGGTTACGGTTATTGTTGGCAGTGCTTTTGCCATCGTCTGGATGCAGCAGCAGATCTCGCGAACCGCCCGAAGTAGCAAGCATTTCGAATCTCAACTCGCTGAGACCTCTCGTAAACTCCGCTTCCTCGACGAGCGTATTGCAGGCTATCATCAACCAGTCGTTTTGCAGAGTAAAGTGGCGGGGATCCTTCGTCCATCAGTCGAGGATCAAGTCGTCTTTGTCGAAGAGCGTCAGCTTGCGACTGGTCGCGCCTATGCAGTTTCGCAGCCCTACGAAGTTTCTATGGATCTCGCTCTGCTTGATCTCGATAGGTCTCGTTAAGAAAATTTTCACCCTAACGAACGAACTATGCAAGTTACCTCAAACTATTACCGTTGCCGCGCACAACGCGCTGAATTCGCAGAGCCACTCTCACTACACGTTGAGAGTGAGAGCTCCTCGTCCGTTGAGCGCACATCCTCCTCTAATTCCGAGCAGTCTACACCGCTCCGTCCGTCACGTCAGACGCTACGCGACTTTGAAAATATTTTCAAAGCCCAGAATCAAAACCCTGTCGTTTAGCTAATAACTAATGAGTAAAGCTTTCGTATCCAGTGGGCGTTCTTCACTTATATCACTTGCGGTCGCTTGTGCCTTTTGCGTCTTACTGGGGCGCTTATTCTACCTACACGTTTGGAATCAAGCAGTGCTGCTCGAACACGTCGAAGGTAACCGTAAAATGGTCAATGTCGTTGAAGCGCGTCGTGGCAACATCGTCGACACTCGTGGTAACCTACTTGCGACCACGCGTTCCACTTATAATATAGGCGTTGATCCACAGGCTTTTAGCGAGAGCGACCGCGCGAAATTGGTAGACCTCGCACGAATCCTAGGTAAACCACTGCCAGAACTTGAGGCGAAGATTGACCGCAAGACGCGCAAAGTATCGAATGAAACAAAGGAAGTCCGCCTCGTCCGTTGGGCAGTGCTTGCTAAAGATGCAGACGAGGGCACACATGATGCGGTCAAAGCACTGGGGATGCGTGCTGTTTACGGTAACCAAAGCCACGCCCGCGCATATCCAGCCGCTCAGCTCGCGGCACACGTTCTTGGCTATGTGAATAAGGAAGAAACACCTGTAACGGGAATCGAGCGCTTCTTTGATTATTATCTGCGTGGCCAAGACGGCTGGCGCGAAACCGAGCGCGATGGTAAGCGCCACGAACTCGCGCAGTTCCGCGAGCGCGAAGTAGAGCCATCAGACGGTCTCAATGTAGAGCTCAGTATCGATTTAATGATACAGCACATTGTTGAAGCGGAGATCGCACGAGTCGCTGAGGAGTTTAATCCGAAGGGCATCAGTATCATCGTCAGCCAACCGGCCACAGGCGCAGTATTGGCGATGGCCAACTACCCAACTTATGATCCCAACGAATTTTATAACACCAAGAAATATCCGATTGCCAATCAGCGTAACCGTGCGCTAACCGATGTATTCGAGCCAGGCTCCACTTTCAAAATCGTGCCCGCAGCCGCAGCGCTCAATGAGGGCATCGTCCATCCTGGCGATATGTTTCAGACAGGTGTGCCGCAGGTCAGCTATAAAGGCCGCACACTCAAGTTACCTTCCGACCACCATACCTACGAGAGTCTTTCCATGCACGATATTGTGGTCAAGTCGAGCAACCGTGGTGCCGCGCACCTTGGTCTTATACTAGGTGATCAACGCCTGCATGATTACTCAGCAGCCTTCGGTTTTGGGGAAAAGACGGGCTGCGATATTGGAGGCGAAATCACTGGCACGCTCCACGCTATCCGTAATTGGGATGGCTTGACCATCACACGTCTTCCTATGGGGCATGCGATCAGCGCTACGCCTATGCAAGTGCACACTGCCATGTCAGTAATCGCAAACGGTGGCGTGCTCATGGAGCCCATGCTAGCAAATCGAGTCTTTGATTCTAATGGTCAAAATGTGGTTCGCTTTCAACCCAAAGCTAAACGCCGCGTAGTCTCAACTGAAGTCTCCCAAACCGTTGCTAACATGCTCGCCGACGTCGTGGGGGAGCAAGGCACTGCTCGCCGCGCCGCGATCGACAATTATGATATCGCAGGTAAGACTGGCACCACGCAGAAAATTGTCAACGGGCGTTATTCCAAGCAACACCATGTTGCTTCCTTTAGTGGCTTCTTTCCAGCCGACAAACCATCGCTAGTCATCACGGTCGTCGTCGACGAGCCGAAGTCTCGAGGCGTTGCTTACGGAGGCTCTTTCGCTGCGCCTGTCTTTCGCAATATTGCGGAAGCCTGCATTGCCTATTTGGGTATACGGCCTGCGCGTTCAGACGCCTCATTCGTAGACTTACAACCTTCAATTTATGATCGGTCTAGCAGAATTTCAAATTAGCACCTTACTCTCAGCTGCAAGTTCACGCCAATCTCACTCCCGCCGACTTGAACAAACCGCGTTCAGCGATCAAAAAAGATCACCTATGAACCCAAGCGTTAGTCATTTGCTTAATTGCGTCGATACGATTCGTCGTAAACTCCGTGATGATAGCGCAGTAACTTGCCTAATTACGGATAGTCGCCGCGTAGTGCCAGGGGCTCTCTTTTTTGCGATCGGTGGTCTGCGCACAGATGGCAATCTCTTTGTTGAAGAAGCTGTTGATCGTGGCGCAGTAGCTATCATCACTGAAGAAGATCTTGGGCATCACTTCCCGATCGACTATATCCAAGTCGCTAATGTTCGTCAGACTTTGGCGCTTATTTCTCGGGATTTCTATCATGCTCCCGATGCTAAACTCGGCATTATGGGTATCACTGGTACCAATGGAAAGACCACTGTCTCCATGCTCACGCAGCATCTAATCGGCGGGCAAGATCAAGTTGGTCTAGTCGGTACTATTCGCTATGATCTGGGCAAGCGTACACTACCATCTTTTCGTACGACACCAGAATCGGTGGATGTCTACGCTTTACTCGCGCAGATGGTAGAGAACAATTGCACTGAGGCAGTGATTGAGGTTAGCTCCCACGGGATTGATCAGAAACGTATTTACGGCCTAGATGTCGGCGTAGCTACGTTTTTGAATCTTACGCAGGATCATATCGATTACCACAAATCGATGGAGGCATACTTTGAAGTTAAAAAGCGTCTATTCACCGGCGAAATGGGGCGCCAGCCGCGTAAAGCAGTCATAAATATAGACTGCCCATACGGTAAACGCCTATTCGGCGAACTGCCCGAGTGTGTCGAAGCCACTAGCTTTGCAATTGAAACAGATGCTACTTTTCGTGCAGAAAATGTCGCGCTCTTCGCTGACCGCACAGAGTTCAAACTCACTTGGCCAGAGGGTCAGGTGCAGGTCAGTTCGCCCTTACTTGGCCGCTATAATGTGAGCAATTTATTGGCAGCACTCGCGATCGCTTACATAAAAGGCCACTCCATCGAAGCGATGCTTGGCTGCGTCGCTTCCTTTCCAGGTGTGCCCGGTCGCATGGAGCGGATTGATGAAAACCAGCCATTTAATGTGCTCGTCGATTATGCTCACACCGATGATGCCATCACCCACGCCTGTGCTATGCTGCGAGAGATAACGCCTGGTCGCCTCGTAATTGTCTTTGGCTGTGGCGGGGACCGAGATCGCACTAAGCGAGCGCCCATGCTGCGCGCAGCTATTGAGGGTGCCGACAAAGTCTTTGTTACTTCGGACAATCCACGCACTGAGTCGATCGATCAAATCTTCGCCGACATGCAAGTAGCCAAGGACAGTGAAAGTGCCCACTTTGCCAAGGACCGCAAGCACGCTATCTCGCTGGCGCTAGATTCCGCTGAAGCCGGAGATTGCGTTTTGATCGCAGGGAAAGGTCACGAGGCTTTCCAAGAGTTTGACGGCACAGTGATTCCTTTTGATGATCGCTTAATAGCCCGTGATTTGATACGTCTTAAAAAAAATTCCTGACGATGCCATCTTTTGATCCACAACACGTAGCCGACTGGACGGGTGGATCATGGTTAGACGAGCCAAAAATAGCCATCGAAGGCTTTTGTTTCGATGCGCGGCAGATTAAGCCGGGGCAATGCTTCGTTGCCTTGAGCTTGGGTTCTCGTGATGGGCATGAATTTCTCGAACAAGCAGCCAAGGGTGGGGCGGTGGCAGCGATCGTTGAAACTTCCAAGCCAATAACACTCCCTCAGTTGAAAGTAGCCGACTCACTTGTCGCCCTCGGTGCGATTGGAGCTGCCGTGCGTTCGATATTCTCAAAGCCGGTCGTTGGCATTACTGGAAGTTGCGGCAAAACTTCGACTAAGGAAATGCTACGCTGCTTACTCGGCGAGGACAGAACTCATGCGACTGCGGGGAATTGGAATAACCGCATCGGTGTGCCCATGACACTTTTCGGGCTCGATTCAAACTCACATGACTTCGCCGTAATCGAAGCCGGTATCAATCAGCCCGACGAAATGGGACAACTTGGGAAAATGATCCAAGCCGACCTAATAGTACTGACAAATATCGAAGCCGCCCACCTAGAACTTCTTGGCAGCTTGGAAGGCATTGCTACTGAAAAATCACTCTTAGCTGAAAGCGCCAAACCTGATTCTCCGATTATTTTACCCGCCGATGCCTTACGCTATCACGCTTATAAAAATTTAGCACACCGTGCTGTTGTGCTATTGCCCGAAGGTGCTTCCGCTCCAGATTTACCATGCAAGCAGATTGTTCGCTATAAAATCTCCGAACAAACGGAGGATCGAGAGGCAGCTTTATCACCGCAGGTATTTCGGCAAGTCACCATTGATGGTCGAAACTACCCAATTGCGAGTCCTAGCTTAGGCATGGCGACCAACTCGGCACTGGCCATCGTCGCAGCTAAGTATCTTGGCGTCGTTGTGTCTGAAATTCGCGAGCGTATTGAAGCATGGCGACCTACCGGTAATCGCGGATGCATTGAAACGTTTGGAGAGCAGACTTTTTATATCGATTGCTATAATGCCAATCCTTCGTCGATGGCCGATGCGCTCGATGCCTTTGACCGAAGCACGCCTCAAGGTATCCCACGTTTTTATATACTCGGTGCTATGGATGAACTCGGAATGACCGCTCCCGCCCAGCACGAAGCCATTGGGCGCTTACTCAAACTCCGCCCGGAGGACCGCGCAGCCTTCGTCGGTTCCAAAGAGTTGACTGAAGCCTACGCCTCAGCGATTTCAGCAGAACAATATATACGTGCTGACAGCGTCGAAAAAATTAAATCCACCATTGCTCAATTTCAAGGAGCCATCTTTCTCAAAGGTAGCCGTAATTACTCACTTGAAAAGCTACTGCCCTCGGCAAAATTTAAACCTTAACCCCTAATTCCCCGCAATGCTATCTTACCTTGCAGAATTTGAAAATATCTTTGGTCCATTCCGACTTTTCCGCTACCTGACACTACGTGCGGCGTTTGCTGGACTGACCGCCATGAGTATTGGTTTCTTCCTTGGACCTTGGATTTTTGCCAAACTCCGTCAGCTAAGCGCTAAACAAGCCTTTCGCGGGGAAGACGAAGTCGGCAGACTCGCGGAACTCCACGCCAGTAAAGCACAAACGCCAACTATGGGTGGCCTTATGATCTGTGTATCAGTCGTCGGTAGCGCTTTACTATGGGCACGTCCCAACATCTATGTCTACACTGCGCTCATCATCTATCTCGGCCTCACCGTAATCGGCTTTCTTGACGATTATCTTAAAGTCTCCAAGTCCAACAGCAAAGGCCTACCGGGTCGTTGGAAGCTACTTGGCCAAGCGCTACTTACTGTCATCGCCTTAGCTTGCCTGCTGAGTGTACCCGAATCAGCTTCGAAGATGCGTGAGTTATGGGTGCCATTCTACAAGGATGTAGTCATCTCGGAAATGTCACTTTTCATTCTCGTACCCTTTCTTTTTCTAATCCTTTCCGGTTCCAGTAATGCGATCAATCTAACCGACGGTGTCGATGGTCTGGCGATCGGTTGCACCGTTACAGTCGCGCTTGCCTACACGATTATGGCCTACGTGGCGGGTAATGTTATCATTTCGGATTATCTCTTCATTAGCTACATACCTGGTGTGGGTGAACTTGCTGTCGTCTGCGTGGCATTGCTGGGGGCGAGCCTCGCCTTCCTTTGGTACAACTGCCATCCTGCCGAGGTTTTCATGGGAGATACTGGTTCACTCGCACTTGGGGGACTCATCGGGATGATCGCTTTCATGGTGCATCAACCGCTCACTTTGATCATCGTTGGTGGTATCTTTGTGATGGAAGCGGGTTCAGTGATTCTTCAAGTTGGCTCCTTTAAATTGCGTGGCGGCAAACGTATCTTTCGTATGTCACCCATCCACCATCATTTTGAACTTAAGGGTTGGCATGAGAACAAGGTCGTCATCCGTTTCTGGATTCTTTCTCTCATCTTTGCCATGGCTGGGCTGGCAACTTTGAAGCTGCGCTAGAACACGCTCCAAGAAACAGATCATAATATTTTGAGTCCGCCACATGGGTCAACTCTTCTACTAGCTTTGGAATATCATCCTTACGCTCGATGCCATCTCGATAGTTTACGCGGATGCCCTGTGGTGCTCATTGTCCTCGTCTAACGCATTTCACCTGTGCCGTGAAGGACGTATTTATAAGTGCATAGCTCATTCAGGCCCATGGGACCTCGCGCATGGAGGCGGTCGGTGGAGATGCCGATTTCGGCACCTAGGCCGAACTCAAAACCGTCAGAAAAACGGGTCGAGGCATTGTGAAAGACGGCGGCTGAATCGACAGCAGTAAGGAAAGTCTGTGCGGCGGCAGCATCTGCCGTCACAATGCTATCGGTATGACCGGAGCTGTTAGCATTGATTAAGTCGATAGCGGCCTTTAAGTCAGGCACGATGGCGATGGCGATGATCAAGTCCGTGTATTCGGTGGCGAAGTCTTCGTTGGAGGCATCGACGAGGGGCAGCCCGCTGGCTGAAAGGAGGGCTTTGGCATGCTTATCGACGCGCAGTTCGACACCGTTGTCATGCAGTGCTTTGGCGAGTCGGGGCAGTTGTGAGGCGGCATCTTGATGAACAACGAGATTCTCTGCGGCGTTACACACGCTGGGGCGCTGACATTTTGAGTTGATCAGAATATTCTTGGCCATTTCGGCATCGGCCGTGGCATCGATGTAAACAGAGCAGACTCCTGTGTAGTGCTTAATCACAGGTATACGGCTATTCTCTACGGTAAAGCGAATAAGGCTTTCGCCTCCGCGAGGAATGATACAGTGGATGGTATCGTCTTGTTTGAGTAGTATGTTGAGCGCGGCGCGGTCCGTGGTTGGAATAAATTGAACAGCATCTGGGTGGATGCCGTTGGCGCGTAGTGCGTCTTGCACGATTGCTGCCAGTTTCATATTGCTATGAAAGGCTTCCTTGCCGCCACGTAAGATGGAGGCGTTGCCTGACTTTAGGCATAAAACGGCGCAATCCACGGTGACATTAGGCCGAGACTCATAAATAATTCCGATGACGCCAATGGGAACGCGGATCTTGCGCAGGTCGAATCCCTTTGGGGGAGCAAGGCGCTCAATTTCGAAGCTAACGGGATCGGGCAAGGCGGCGACTTGGCGCACGCCCTCGGCCATCGCGGCTATACGCTCGGGCGATAAGGTGAGCCGCTCTGTCATGGGCGCAGTGAGGTTGAGGCTTTTGGCTGTTTCGAGGTCGAGCGCATTGGCTTCAAGTATGGCGTCGGTCTGCGTAATGAGCTGTTCGGCTAGGTCGAGAAGGAATTTATTTTTCGTCTCCGTAGGAATCGCAGCCAGTTCGAGCGAGGCTGCGCGTGCCCGCTTTGCGATATCGACGACGAGTTCGGTGATCTGATCCTTATTCATGTAGTGAGGGGCATTCTAAGCTGTGAGTGCCTTTGTTAAATGTTAGAGAGAATATCTTGCCAAACTTTTTCGGTAAGAACGCTGCCTTGTTCCTGTACGACGGCAGCTCCTAAAATGGAGCCGAGTTTGGCGCATTCAGCGAGTGGGCGCTCTTGTGACCAGCCATAGAGGAAACCGGCTGCCCAAAGATCGCCAGCGCCAGTGGTGTCGATTACTCGAGCGGCATGAACGGGCTCGATTTTTTCAACGATGCCAGCGTGAGCAATGTAGGATCCGTGCGCACCGACTTTGATGGCAGCGATCTCACTGAGCTCAGCTAGCTGGAGCGCGATAGCAGCATAATCACCTTCGATACCAGTGTAAGCACTGCCTTCTTCCTCGTTTGCGAAAACAATGTCGACATAGTCGCTCAACAAGTCTCGTAGGATGGATTTGGTGGCATTGACCACTTCAAAGCTAGCGAGGTCGAGGCTGATCGTGCAGCCTGCCTCCTTGGCGGATTCGAGCACACGGCGCATAAGGGCTTCATTGAACAGAAGGTAGCCTTCAATGTGGGCGTGGGTGCAGTCCGCGAAATCAGCAACGGATATTTCTTCAGGGGCAAGGGTCATGGCTGCTCCGAGATCGGTGCGCATGGTTCGTTCCCCATCGGGAGTAACGAGGGAGAGACAGCGACCATTCGGCACATCGCCGATTTTGAAGCGCGAGGTATCGCCGCCGAGATTGGAAAAGCTGTCTCGGTAGTAAACGCCTTCGGCGCAGTTGCCAATCTTGCCTAAAAAGCTGGTGGAGGCACCCATGCGCGCGAGGGCGAAGAGAGTATTGCCTGCCGATCCGCCGGGTGTGGCAATGGCTGCTTTAGGTAGGCTCGCTATCAAGCTGGATATGGTGGGCGCATCGACGAGTACCATACCGCCTTTATCGCCATCTATTTGCGCAACGAAAGATTCGTCAACGAAGGCAATGGCGTCGACGATGGGACTTCCAATGCCCATAAGGGTGGAGCTGCTGTGCATACTTATGAATTAATGATTGGGCTTTTTGTTTACCGGGTAGTCGCTGGGAGCGTGAGCACTTGGTCGCCTAGATCAGGTCTGGCTTCGATCAAAATGCTATGGTCTTGTCACAATTTCGGGATGTAAAAAATAAAAAACCGCCGCTCCGGGTGGAGGGGCGGTCGTTTCGTCGCGCAGGGTGACGCGACTAAAGTGCATCGCGGATGCGAGCATAAATCACCTGTGATTCAGCGAGATTACCTAAATAACCTACACGGATGCGGATTTCAGATTCTTCTTCAACCTCCGCATCAGTTTGTTGACTTATGCGGACAGTGACTTTTTCGTCACCAACCTTACGGGAGTAGATTGTTATTACGGATTCTGAATGAAGCTCGCCTGTTCGGAAGTAGCCTAAATCATCAAGTTCGCGGATGGATGTTTTGAAAATTTGACCAATTGGCTTGTCGATAGGTGCATAGAAGTAGCCAGCGCGGAATTCAGCGAGCTGTTCTTGCCCCGTTAATGGGTCAGTAGCGACCGGGGTGGTGCAGCCAGTAAAGACGCTAGCATAAATTGCGAGGAGTGTGATGAATATTGCTTTCATAATTTATAGATGATTTGTTGAATATACTGAAGATGTAACCAGAAGCTTTATGTATAAGATTTCGTTTTCATCACGAAAAGCAAGCCTTCCGTCGCGTAGACTACCGAATTTAATGCCAGTTTCTGACTAAACGAGTCTTCCGAGATGAAAAGTCCAAGCATTGATGCTGACCACGGGGCGCTTTTCTCTTGGAGTCTTCGCTCGTATTTCAGCGCTTATGCTTAAGTCAGCTTTTAATTATCAGGCAAAGCCTATTTTGGTGTATAGCCGATTGCATTTAAAAAAGATTGAGGCTCGCCCCCGATACATCGAAAGCGAGCCTCTCATTAACCTAATAATACCAACAAACTAATTATTTAAACAAATCTAATAACATTAAAAACACGCAACTTGTGTTAAAGTTCCCTTTTTGTTTAATTTTTTCAACTAACGATATCGAGAAATCCAACTATATTCGCAGTTTAAGTCGCTCATTTATCGTTTTTTAGAGCAATCTCACCGTCTTGGAAAAGAGCTTTCAGCTGGGGCTCTTTCTGGGCCAGCGATACGCGATCTATGATAATACCATCACTGTTTTTGATCATGACGTAGCCTCGCCGCAGTGTAGCTTGGAGGCTTCCATTCTCAAGGCGGTGCTGAAGGCTCTGGAGTTTTTCCCCAGTCCTAGAAGCAATCAAAATCTTGGCGCTTTCTAGACGCCTTGAGAAATCCTTTAGGTGCTGGTAAGCGATGCCAATACGGGTTTTTGGGTGCTGCTCGACGATGCGTTGTGCATATTTACTGAGAGCTTGCTGCTCGGTTGTAATACGATGCGCTAAGTTGCTGCTTAGGCGGCTTTCCATCTCGTCAATCCGCATACTTATGTGCTGAACTCGGCGATCGGGAGCAATTATGCGCATTTGTGCAGAGAGATCCCGCAGTTGCGAGTGTTGATCGTTGAGGTAGCCCTTCACCCAGGCATATAAGTCACTCTCAGCGTCTTCACAGCGCGAGCGTGCTTCAATGTAGAGCGACGAAATCAACTCGGCTGCGCCCGACGGAGTTTCCGCGCGTTTATCGGCCGCATAGTCCGTCAACACGGTATCGATTTCGTGGCCGATTGCTGAGATCACAGGCAGGGGACAAGCCGCCACTGCCCGCGCGAGGGCTTCCTCGTTAAATACCCAAAGGTCTTCAATGCTGCCTCCGCCGCGCGTAATCACGATGAGGTCAAAACCCTTACTCGCGACCGCATGCTCAAGCATTGCGGCCACTTCATTGGCTGCACCTTTACCCTGAACCCTGGCAGGAAAGATCACCACCTCACCCGCGAACGTACGGCGACGCAGGATGTGTAGGAAGTCTCGTACTGCGGCACCCGTCGGCGATGTGATCACTGCGATCTTTTGTGGAAGCGTTGGAAGTGGCTTTTTATGTTCTGTATCAAAGATCCCCTCTGCGTCTAATTTCCTTTTAAGGCGTTCGTAATCCAATTGTAAGCGACCCTCGCCGCTTTGGATCACAATCTTGGCTATCAACTGGTAGCGACCATGGGGCTCAAAGACAGATACGTCGCCTAGCAGTAGCACCTCCATGCCATCTTGAAGTTCGAATGATTGCCGCACAGCATCCCGCGCAAAGAGGGCGCAGGGTAACTGACTGCCCGTATCTTTGAGTGAAAAGTAAATATGCCCCGAGCTTTGTTTTCGTAAATTAGAAACTTCACCCTTCACCCAGACGCGGGAAAAGTTTTCTTCTAGCTGTCCTTTGATCAAGCGCGTCAACGCGGTGACCTCGAGCACTTGCTCAGGGGGTGGTGTCATTAAGCTATCCAACATCAGTAGTATTCTTTCGCCTCCACATTCGGGTGGCAAGGATGACCACAATTAAAATTACAATCCCAGTGATCGCCCATCCAAGCTGCCCTTTGAAAATTGCGCCCCCAGTTATAACGAAGCATGCCGTCCACAGACTCGTTGTGGGTATAGAAACGAGCAAATAGTCCCGAAAGCGCATTCCTATGCTACCGAGAATAATATTTTGTAAAGCGTAGGGGATGCCTGGTGTAAGCCGCAGTATCAGTGCCAAGCGGACCGCGTCATGATCGCTCATTTTGGGTAGGGCTCGCTCACGTAGAAGATAGCGGCGCAACAGTTGTTTTAGCGGTCCCGAGGCGAGTCCATAGGTCCAAATCGAGCACAGGCTCTGCGCGGCAATGGCCAGCGCTACTGCTGCGGGCATGCCGTAGCGCGGTGCCACGACCACACCGAAAAGCACTAGTGTAGCGCTACTCGGAAATCCCAGGCCAGGAAGCGTCGCCATGACCACGAACAAGGCCCAAGGATTCTCTTTGAGAAAGCTGTGTCCTAGGTCTAGCAAGTTCAGCCAGTAGATGGCCTCGGGATGACTTTGCCAGAGTAGCATGATTGCCGTTGCCGAGAAGACGCCAAGGATCAACAGCAGCGCAGGTTTGCGCAGAAGTCTTCTTTTTGGGCCTAGGCTCTCTGACATATCTAGGATCTTGGAGTGCTGTATCGGCAGTGGCAAGGCGCTGAAGTCACTTTTAGTTAACTGTAGTGGATGAGTGAAGCCATTTTGAACAAAGTATTTCAGAGTTTCATATTTAAAAAATAGTTTCTGCTACCTAACTATCATCTGTAAACAACGCTGGCTTGCCAACAACTGGAAAGCACGTAACGTGTGCCACTGTGGAAGATGAAACTGAACTAAAAGAGACCTCTATGGTAACGCTCGCACTTGTTTTTCTTGCCATCTTACTTGGTGGGGCAGGATTTTATTTGGGGCTCACCGCCAAGCAGCAGATTGCCTCACTCACGGAGTCTGTCGATGTGGGTAGTAGTTCGGCCGCGCGCATTGACAAACAACTTTCTACGATCGATACATGGATTAACGACTTGTCGGTGCAGAATGCTGAACTTAAAGAGACCATCCAGCGCCTCGGTCGCGAAAGTTCGCAGACCTTACTCGAGGCAAAGCAAGCGGGCGCAGGTGTTCAGTCCAACCGTGGCGAGCTCATTCTACTCGCTCAGAAGATTTCTCAGCTCGCCAGCTCTGGCGCAGCTCCAGTCGCCTCAAGGTCTAGGACAGAAGCTATCAACACTGGCAGTGGAAAGAGCGCGACTGAGACTCTTGCATCCTCAGGACCTGCATCAACTTATAAAATCCAATCTGGCGATACCTTTGGCAAGATTGCTATTCAAAAAAGCATAAGGCTAGATGCCCTCCTCGAGGCGAACCCAGATGTCGATCCGCGGCGCCTCAGTATCGGTAAAGAGATTAATATTCCCGCCAACTAATGGCCGCCAGTCCTCAGGATCAAGTGCCCCCACGCTGGGAAATCGTCGGCGACCGATTGCTAAACGCCTGCCGGGTGTGGGATCTTCGCGAACGTCGATACCGCCATCCTAAAACAGGTAAAGAGGGCGATTTTTACTATATAGACTCGCGCGATTGGGTCATCGTAGTCGCCCGAACGCCCGCTGGGGAGTTGATTATGGTGAGACAGTTCCGCTGGGGCTCCGACGAGTTATCATGGGAATTCCCAGGAGGCATCGTCGACGAAGGCGAAGACCCTGTTGCCGCCGGCCTGCGCGAACTCCAGGAGGAGACAGGCTACGCCGCCAAGAACGGTCGTCTTATCGGCCACGCACGACCTAATCCTGCCATATTAAATAATTTTTGCCACATCATACTTGCCGAAGATGCCGAGCTTCATCCATCCGGCACTGATTGGGACGAGCATGAAGAGATTGAAGTCCGCGCCCTAGCTGAATCGACCGTTATGGACTGGGCGCGCGATTGTAAGATCGGGCACGCTCTCGCGTTGAATGGTCTCTTCTTTTACCAGTTGGCAAAATAGATACTGCTGTTTTGTCACCTTTTCGCCAATACTCCATCGAGGAACCTTGTTCCAAGGCTGATAAATAATAAGTTGTTTCTGTAAATAATGAAAAGCCTTTTCCAATTTATTCTCGTTCTCTTTATATTTCTTACCCTTGCCGCTGGCATAGGCTACTTCAGCATCACACGCCCTGCTTTTCAGAAAAAACTAGTCGAGAGCAAGCTACCCGCAGGTAGTTCGATCAAATTTGTGCGGATCACCTCCAACAGAATTGAGCTGACTGATTTAAAGCTGCAATTAGCCGATGGCACTACTGCTAAGCTGGAAAGCCTACGATCTGATTTCTCGCCACTCGCTTTAATTTTAAGCGACATAATCGAACTACGCGAGCTTAAGGTAGACGGCTTAGTCGTCAAGTTACCCAAAATCAATGCGCCCACAACGGCTAGCGACGACCCTCTAGCCAATAGCAGCTTTAGTTTAAATGATGCCCCTAACGATGCCGCATCACCTACCGCCCAAGCCACCAGCTCGCCTACCGATGCACTTTACGCAATGAGCGAGATCGGACTGCTCTTCGACATTGATTCGATCGTTCTTAACGGCTTGCTCATTGATTCTTCAGGTAACCGCTTTGGATTGGCGGTCAATGCCAGCGGCATCGCGCCTGGCTCGCAATCAAGGCTCGAAGCTAAGCTCAAACTTGAGTCAAAGCAAGCTCTGCAAGGCGGCCTTCAAGACTTTGGCTCGAACATCCACATGGTCTTTACGCAAAAGCAGTCTGGTGGCTTTGATTCAATCCGTGCCGAATCGTTTACTTCAGGCAGTGACGTCGATGGCAGCAGCTTACTTTCTATCAATCAAACGCTCGATCTTTCAATCAACGGCTTTGAAGAAACTGCCGAGATCGCCCTCAGCTTTAATGCCGATCTACCTCACCCCGAAATTTTCGCGCCAGGGCTAGTCCATTTGCAAGGTCTTTCGCTTGCTGGTGATTTGGATGGCCGTGCAGTAGGCGCCAATCTCACACTCGATACAGCCGATGTAGGTGCTGCAGCGAATGGTACACCCGTCGCCTCTGTTAAGCTCAAGCACGCCCTCAGTCTGAGTTCAGAGCAAAAGTTCACCGGAGAGCTAATGCATGTCAACTTCATCAATCTTCCACTCGCATGGATTAACCCATGGCTGGGTGACGGTATGCAACTCTCAGGTGAAGCGCTATCCGCACAGATCATTTTTTCAGGTGAGGAGAGCGGGGCACTTGGACTGAAGACAGCAGCACCGATCGAGTTCGGCGCCTTTTCACTTTCAAAAAACCAGCAGTCGCTCCTAGATAATGTCACGCTCCGAATGAACCCCAAGATGCGTTTTGAGGCGGATCGAACCATTCGCTTCGATCTGGGTGCTTTACAAATACTGGATACTTATGGAGATGTCATTAGTGGCTCCGTGATTGGCTCAAAGAGCGAGAGTAAGAGTGCCTCGCCACTCGCTGGTCTGGAGACCAAGGCGAAACTTCAAGTGGGACTCTCCGAACTTCTACACCAGCCTGCTTTCGCTGGTGTGGGCAGTGTTCTCGCAGGTCAGGCTAAAGTCGAACTCGACTTTAACGCCGCAGCCGAATATCCACTACAGCTTCAAACAGTAATCACTGGCCTGCGTGCTCGTGATCTTCCTGGCTCATCCCAAGATTATCGTCTAGCCGCCCAGCTCAAACAAACCAGCGGGGGTGCTTACACACTTGGTTCTAATTTGCAGGCTGGCTTTGAAAGTCGCCCGAGCACCAGTTTACAACTGGCTGGGCAAGTTTACACCAAGCAGAAACCTTTGCCATTTGAATTAAGCCTTGTTTCATCGCGAGTCTCGCAGGGTGACATCGAGCTGCTTATGGCGTCTCTTGCTACAAACGATACAGCTGCGAGCGCATCAAGCAATAGCGCACTCGCCCCTCGTGCAGCAGAAATAAAGACGCAGCGTCCGCCTTGGTCAGATTTCGACGGCGAAGTCTCGATCAAGCTCGATGAGCTAGCGCTTGAATCTGGACAAGTCCTCACTGAGCTGAAAGCCCAGTTAAAGATCTCCGAAGCGCTTTTCTCAGTCAAGGACATCACCACTACACTTAAAGGTGGCGGCCTTTTCGGCCAAGCCAATGTTAGCTACGACCCCATTCAGAACCCAGCTTATCAAGTCGCATCCTCATTCGTTTTTGAAAATATCGATCCCTCGCTCTTTTCAAAAAGAACTCATAGTAAGGTCCCCGTGCAAGGTCTCTTCGATGGTCAATTCAAATTCACAGGGAGTGGCCATACCTTAGAGGAAGCCGCCGAAGATTCTGAAGGTGATTTAACCATCACAGGCCGCAATGGCGTACTCACTGCCTTCGAATTAGACAGCCGTAGCCAGCTTGGTCTCATCGGTGCAGGCATATTAGGCCAAAGCCTCAATCGCCCAGGAATCACTGCGATGGCACAAGCCGTTCCCTATTTCAAAGATATTAAGTTTGATAGTTTTACCCTCCAACTCGTCCGCGGAAAGGATAAGCAAGTCCGTATCCCTGAGTTAAACTTGATAGGTGATAATCTAAACATCAGCGGTCATGGCGCCATTGCCGCGGGTAATCTCAATGAGATACTTGATCAACCGCTATACCTCACACTCGGACTCGGTGCCAAAGGTCGTTTGGTCGATCACTTAGTGAGGCTACAGTTGCTTGGAACCAAGACCAGCGAAGATGGATTCCGTATTTGGAACCAAGATATTGAGATTAGAGGTAGCTTGGGTGATCCGGATACCAGCGCCCTCAAAGACCTTCTCAACAACGCCGCTCGCCGCGCCCTCGATAAGCCTGGAAAAGGGGAGGCAGCGGGGACACCAAGACCCCCCGCCGAGAACGGGATAGTTCTACCAGGTCAAAACAATGCTGGCGAACAAGCCCCTTCAAAGAATAAGGAAAAATCTAAAGAGGAATTACTTCGTGACGATATCGAAATGGGGCTAGAGTTACTCAATTCGATATTAGGGTAAATACAGGCAGGACGGAGCTTTCGATTCGTCTTGCACCTAGCAGATGTTTCATCTGCGTAGTTCCAAGGCCACGCTAATCAGATCTCAGGCCTTCGGCAATGGCATCTTCTTGTAATCGATTAATTTCAGCGATCCCTTTAGCACCAAGCCCAAGTAAAGTATCGAGGTCTCCACGACTAAATGTTGCCTCTTCGCCCGAGCTTTGCACTTCTACAAACTTACCAGAACCAGTCATTACGAGGTTGGCGTCGACAGTCGCGTCCTTGTCTTCGATGTAGTTGAGGTCGAGCACGGAAGTGCCTTCAAACACGCCGGCTGAAACTGCAGCCACCGAATCGGTGAAAGGGTTTTCGGCTAGTTTGCCACCTGCGATCAATTTCTCTATAGCGATCTGCGCGGCTACGTAAGCGCCAGTGATTGAAGCAGTGCGCGTGCCGCCGTCGGCTTGGAGGACGTCACAGTCGATCCATATGGTTTTACCAGTGAGCTTCTTGAGATCAAAAACAGCACGAAGTGAGCGACCGATTAGGCGCTGAATTTCAATTGTGCGACCGTCGGCTTTGCCACGGCTTATGTCGCGCTGCTTACGGTCGAGCGTACTGTAGGGGAGCATTGAATATTCCGCTGTCATCCAACCACCTTCGACTTTTTGTGCGCGCATCCAGCCGGGCACACGCTCGTCTATGGAGGCAGCGCAGATCACGCGTGTTTTTTCAAAACTCACGAGCACGGAGCCAAGTGCATGCGGCGCTATGCCCGTTTCAAAAGTAATTTGGCGGAGTTGATCGATGGCGCGTCCATCAGGTCGCGTAAAGGGTCTTGGGGTATCAGTCATAGTTTCTGTTTGTTGAGGTTTTAATCTTACTTATTTTCGTAATTTTAATCCCTTGCGGTGACGATGCGTTTTCGCGAAGGCGAGAGCTAAGGGGCTTGTTCGTAGCCAGACATGTCTCAGAGCCAAGCTGTCTTTGGAGTAAGTGCAATCTCGCATTTGGCTTAGAGCGCTTCATTTAGGAGGATGCAGTCTAAATCCGACTTTTCAAAATTCATTTTGAGGCACAAAAAGTCCCCGCCCTTTTGGGACGGGGACTTTGCTAAGATCCGACTTCTGGAGTCTGGAAAGAATTACTTTTTCTTTTCTTCTTCACGCTCCTTAGCTTCCTTGATGACGATTTCGGATACGTTATTTGGGCAAGCCGCGTAGTGAGAGAATTCCATAGAGAACTGACCGCGACCAGATGTCATGGTGCGGAGTGCGCCGATGTAACCGAACATTTCGGAGAGTGGTGCGTCTGCTTTAATACGGACACCACCGTTGTTGGTTGGCTCTTGGGTTTTGATCATACCACGTCGGCGATTTAAGTCACCGATCACATCGCCCATCTTGTCGTCAGTACAAAAGACATCGAGTTTCATGACCGGCTCAAGAATCTGAGCACCCGCTTGGGGTAGAGACTGACGATAAGCTGCCTTGGCTGCAGTCTCGAAAGCGACCGCCGAGGAATCCACTGCGTGAAAGGCACCATCAGTGAGTGTGACCTTGAAGTCCAAGCAAGGGTAGCCCGCGAGGACACCTTTTTCCTTGGATAGCTTGAAGCCTTTTTCGACTGCTGGCCAAAATTCACGAGGAACGTTACCACCGACAACCTTGGATTCGAATTGGAAGCCTTCGCCAGGCTCGAGTGGTTCTAGTGTATACTGGATCTTCGCAAACTGACCCGAACCGCCGGATTGTTTTTTGTGGGTGTAGCTGTCTTCGAGTGTCTTGGTAATACTCTCGCGGTAGGCCACTTGTGGTTTGCCTATCAGTGCCTCGACACCGTAGGTGCGCTTTAGGATATCGACTTTGATATCTAGGTGAAGCTCACCCATTCCCTTGAGGATGGTCTCGCCAGAGTCTTCGTCTGTTTCAACAATGAATGTTGGATCTTCTGCCACCATTTTACCGATCGCGACGCCCATCTTTTCCGCGTTACCTTGATCCTTTGGCTTAATCGCGATAGAGATAACGGGTTCTGGGAATACCATGGGTTCTAGCGTGGCAGGGTGAGCAGGGTCGCAAAGTGTGTGACCTGTTTGCACAGACTTCATGCCGAGCAGGGCGACGATGTCTCCCGCTTGTGCAGAATCGACTTCGTTACGCTCGTCGGCGTGCATCTCGATAATACGACCGATCCGTTCAGTCTTACCCGTAAAAGTGTTCAGGACGTTGGTGCCCTTAGATATCTTGCCTGAGTAAATGCGTGTAAAGGTCAGTGCGCCGTATTTGTCATCCATAATCTTGAAAGCAAGTGCACGGAGTGGCTTTTCTACCTCGACTACGGCAAATTCGCCAGTCTCGTCACCTTCAGCATTCACTTCAGGCTGTGGCTTCACTTCCGTTGGGCTAGGCAGGTAGTCGACGACGCCGTCGAGCACGTTCTGCACGCCCTTATTCTTAAAAGAAGAACCGCAGTAAGTCGGGAAGAAATCGAGGTTGATAGTGCCCTTGCGAATGCACCTCTTAAGTGTGTCGAGGTCGGGCTCGTTACCTTCGAGGTAGGCTTCCATCGCGTCGTCATCTTGCTCGACGGCTGTTTCGATCAGCATGGCTCGGTATTCTTCGACCTTGTCGACCATGTCGGCAGGGACTTCCTTTTTTTCGTAGGCAAGTGGATCGCCAGTTTCATCCCATACCCACGCGGTACGGGTGAGAAGGTCAACGACACCCTTGAGTTCACTTTCGGTCCCAATAGGAAGCACCATGACGAGTGGGTTCGCACCCAAAATATCTTTGACTTGCTTGACGACCTTGTAGAAGTCGGCACCGATACGATCTAGCTTGTTGACATAGATTAAACGAGCGACTCCAGAATCATTGGCGTAGCGCCAGTTGGTTTCGGACTGTGGCTCGACACCTCCCGAACCACAGAAAACACCGACGCCACCGTCGAGCACTTTGAGCGAACGGTAAACCTCAACTGTGAAGTCTACGTGGCCAGGTGTGTCGATTATGTTGAATCGGTAAGGCGCATTTGCTTCTTGCTGCTCGGAGCCAGGCCAGAAACAAGTTGTGGCAGCTGATTGAATCGTGATGCCACGCTCTTGCTCTTGCTCCATGAAGTCAGTCGTCGCAGCGCCGTCGTGCACTTCACCCAACTTGTGGATTTTACCAGTGAGCTTCAAGATACGCTCAGTTGTGGTCGTTTTACCTGCGTCAACGTGGGCGAAGATACCAATATTTCTGTATTTTGATAGGTCGGTCATGATCGTATCGTGTATGTTTTGAGAGTCTGTTTATGCTTTATTTACTAGGGCTTCGGCAGGCACTATATGCGACTTGAAGGTCCAAAAAAGAGGCGGAGATTAGGGCGGTTTCCTCAGACTGCAAGGCAAGAAAACAGCTGTTTTTAAATAGCCGTAGATTTTTGCAATGCCTTGTCGGATATGAGTAAATTCCGCCAAGTTTTTGTGTAGCAACTCCTAGAAGTCAGCCAGAATGCTACGCAACTCCTTTGCGGGGTCATCATGGTCTTGCTCGACGGCTAGTTGGAGTGCGGCCTCAAGGATTGGTTTAGCATTGGCGTCTTGGCCATCGGCGAGCATTGCTTTGCCAAGAAGAATGCGTGGCAGCATCCAGTCTTCGCGAGAGTTAGCGCATTCTTTCAAATGTGGAATCGCGGATGTGGTCTCGCCCTCGTCATAGAGGGCTTGACCGAGGCTGAAGCGAAAGAGCATATTGCCTGGCTTGGCTGCGACTTTTGGCAAAAAGATTTCGGACTTTTTCATTAGCTCCTACAATATTTGAATGTCGATGACCGTGATGTTGCCGGGACCCTCGTCGTTGTTGGCCATTTGCGCGAGCTGGTGGGAGGCTCCTTCGGGGCTCTACCTGGGAGACCACTCAGCCCGTCTGCGACGGCATAGACTTGACGCGCCTCGTCAATGAAGAGCGCGTCTTCGTTCGTGTGGCGAACTTGGCCTTGCTTAGTAATGCCGTAGGAGGAAAGTTTCATTTGGAATATGGAAACAATTATACCGAACTAGGCGAATACGGAATCGCGATTTTCGCGATTGAAGCGTACGTAGTCTTTGATGGGTAGGGCTTCGATAAAACGTGCACCGTAAGGCTTGGTCAAAATACGTGAGTCAAGGACCACTATGTTACCGCTGTCTTCGTGGCGTCGAATGAGACGGCCAATGCCTTGGCGAAATTTAACAAGAGCGTCGGGGACCGTCATTTCAGAAAAGGGATTGCCGCCGCGCGCACGGATGTATTCACTACGAGCTTCGTTCACGGGGTGACCGGGACTGTCGAAAGGGAGTCGTGTAATGATGACTTGCGAGAGCGCAGCGCCAGGTATGTCGACTCCTGTCCAGAAGCTGTCAGTTCCAAAGAGCACACCGTTGCCTGCAGCGGCGAATTGTTTCGTTAGCTCGCTACGCGCCATCTGGTGACCCTGGGTAAATAGGGGGCGTTTGATCTTATCAAAGAATCCTTTAGTGCGCTCGCGCACTTGGCGCAGATCAAAGTGACTAGTGAAGAGAACCAGCGTACCGCCTTCGACGTGACGGGCGCACCAGCAAATCATATTGGCGAGGTAGTCGAGGTCGAGACGCCCTTGTCCCGGTTCAGGCTGCGGGGCGTCGCTGGCAATGTAGATACGGCAGTTTTCCGTGTAGTTAAAAGGTGAATGCACGATTTCTTTTTCTGCTGCTTGCCCGCCGATGGTTTCTTGGAACGCCTCCATATTTTTTCCGTCGGAGAGGGTGGCACTAGTCAATACTGCTGAGGTGTCACGCTGGAAAATATATTTCCTTAAGTAGGGTGCTACATCCAGTGGGGCGCTCCGAAGTGTTACGATTTGACCCTTCTTCCCGCCGCGTTCAAGCCACTGCACATGGTCCTCATCGGCGAAAGTGATAAAGCCGTTGATCGCATCTCGGTAGCCAAGGATACGGCGACGGTGGTCACTTAGCTCGTCTTGGGCGCGCTCGTCATCGCTCTTTTGGATGAGGGCACCTAGGCGTTCGGTTACTTCTTTGAGCGGGCCTGCCAGTATGTTGTCGCAGAAGTCGGGCTTGTGGATGCGCTGGATCGGGTTTTTGGTAAGATAGGTGTCGCCTAGATAGTTGAAAAATTCGTGGGCGGCATCCAGCGCATTGGCAACGGAATCTTGATCCCAGGCTTTACCCTCACGCTTGAGGATGCCGCGATTGGTGCGGGGATTGTAGATGCGTTTGAGTGCCCTATCCACAGCAAAGGAACTGACGTGGGTGCCGAAGTGATCAGTAGCGATTGCAGGTAGGCGGTGGGCTTCGTCTAGCACGACAAAGTCGTCGGTCAAAAGAATGCCTTTGGCATCACCTTCAGGTTGCATGCCTGCGTTGATTAAAGAGAAAAGGAGACTGTGATTGACGATTACACAGTTGGCCGAAAGTAACTGTTTGCGGGCACGTTGGTAGAAACAGGTGTTTGAATCGCAATTCTTTCTAGAACAAGTGGAGCTATCAGCATTGATTGCATCCCAGACCTCGGGTAGCGGAGGAGGAGAAAGTTCTTGGATGACGCCGTTCTTTGCTACGGCCGACCATGTGGCGATACGGGTGAGGTCGTCGCGCTCGTCGCTTTTAAACATCTCGGTCTGCTTGGCCGACTGGGCATCTTTGAGTGCGTTACTAAGGCGCGTGCTACAGCAATAGTTCCCCTTTCCTACCATTAGGGCAGTCTTGAACGCACCGTAGCGGCGCAGTTTGGGAACTTTGGTGAAAAGATTGCGGCAAATTTTAAGATCCTTCTCTCGGATTTGTTCCTGAAGGCTGATCGTGTGGCTAGAGACGATGAATGGGCGTTCGCTATCGACGGAGTGGATGATGCCAGGAATTAAATAGGCGAGACTCTTACCGACGCCTGTGCCAGCTTCAAAGAGCAGCGGTTGGTCGGACTCCAGCGAGGTGGCGACCGATACTGCCATGGCCGCTTGTTCCGCGCGGTGATCAAGCTGCATTTCGGTTTGTAAGTAACCGCCTTCTTTGAAGATGCTCTCAACGAGAGCGAAGAGGTAGCCTTTTGGCATATGGGATGATTTCTTTCCACCGCCACCTGTATTTTCGATGAGGCCGATCATGGGCTGTGTTGGGGCTTCACTTGTGAAGGCGGTATCGTTGTGGGCTCTGGGGTTTGACGGTCTTGTCTGGTGTAGCCCCTACTTTTTGCTGCGGCCTCCGCGCAACGCATGCCATCAAGTGCAGCGCTGACGATGCCACCGGCAAAGCCAGCACCTTCGCCACAGGGGTAGAGGCCGTTAATTTCTGAGTGTTGCAATGTGCGTTCATCGCGCGGGATGCGTACGGGCGAGCTTGTTCGAGTTTCGAAGCCGATCAGATTACATTCCTCAGTTATGTAGCCGCGCATTTGTTTGCCGAATAGATCAAGTCCGCGACGCAGACGGCTTGTGATCCACTCAGGCAGAATCTGGTCAATCCGTGAGGGAATTATGCCAGGAAAGTAACTAGTCTTCGGGAGATCGGCGGAGTCTTTGCCCGCGAGAAAATCGGTGACCCGTTGCCCTGGAGCGACTTGACCGCCGCCTCCGCGCTGCTTGGCGGCGCGTTCAAGCGATTTTTGAAAGGCGATGCCTGCTAGGACGCCGTGTTCCGTGACGAATGGATCAGTGTCTTCTGGTTCTACCGTAACGACCATACCACTATTGGCAAAAGGGGAGTCACGTCGAGCCAGGCTCATGCCGTTAACGACCACCTCGTCGTTCTCCGTGGCCGCCGGCACGATAAAGCCACCCGGACACATGCAGAAAGAGTGGACTCCGCGCTTGTCGATCTTCGTGGCTAGTCGATAGCTAGCTGCAGGCAATAGCGCGGAGCGCTTCTGACCTTGCGGCGTGTGGTATTGAAGACTGTCGATCTGTGCCTGCGGGTGTTCGATCCGTACGCCGACTGCGAACGGTGTTTGCTCTAGCTGCACCTTTTGTGCGTGCAGTTGCTCGTAAATGTCGCGCGCTGAATGACCAGTAGCGAGAATGACTTGGTCACTCAAAAACTCACGACCATCGGTGGTGCGCACACCAGCCATTTTTTGCTCATGGATAATAAAGGATTCCACCTTTGTATTGAAATGCACCTCGCCGCCCGCATCACGGATCGATTCGCGCATCGCCATGACGACCTTTGGTAAGAGGTTCGAGCCGATATGGGGGTGCGCATCGATAAGAATGCGTTCGGGCGCACCGTGGGCGACGAGTGTTTCATAAATTGTACGGACGGGGCCACGCTTTGTGGCGCGGGTGTAGAGCTTGCCGTCGGAAAAAGTGCCCGCGCCACCTTCGCCGAAGCAATAGTTGGAGTCTTCGATTACCCGACCTTCTTTCAGGATGGGTCTTAGATCAAATCGACGGGCGGATGCGTCTTTACCGCGTTCGAGGATTATTGGCTTCAACCCAAGCTCTAGGCAGCGCATAGCGGCAAACAGCCCCGCGGGACCACAGCCGACGATGATAATGTTCTTTGCGTCGGATGATGCCGCTGGGTATTTTGGGTGCAGTTCAGGTTTTGGTGCGAGTGACTCGCCGACCCCAACTTCAAAGCGCAACTGCACCTTAATCGTTCGCTGGCGTGCGTCGATAGAGTGTTTGCGCAGGCGCAGTTCGGCTATCTGCGAGATCTTTCTATCTAGTTTTGCGGCAACGGCAGCCTTTTGCGCCACAGTATCCTCAGATTGTTCAAGTGGTAATATGATATCGACCAGTATCGGTTCGTTAGGATCTGAAGGTGCGTCTGGCATGTGCGAACAGTTATGTCTGCGCCTAAAAAGCACTGAGACAAGGCTCTAATGCACTTGCATCTATCGGGATTCTATAAATTTTTGTTTATTATGGACAATCGTGTTTTTCAGATGAACTGCTGGTTTGAAGGCCATGTGCAAGGCGTAGGTTTTCGTTACCAGACGGTGGGCGTTGCTAAGGGCTTTGATGTGACAGGCTATGTCCAAAACATGGTCGACGGCCGGGTGCATCTTTACGCCGAGGGAGAAGAGTCTGAAGTGGTCGCCTTTCAGACCGAAGTGGAGTCTGAATTGAAAAATTACATCAAAGAGAGTGAAATCAAAACAGACAACGGCGACCGTACTTGCCAAAATTTCCGCATCGAATAATAATCATCTCAATGGCTACCCCCGCAATTTGCATCCAGAATCTAACCAAAGACTTTGCTGTCGGTATGCGCGGTATGAAACTGCGCGCCGTCGAAGATCTTTGCCTTGAAGTAGGAGATAACGAAATTTTCGGACTACTTGGACCCAATGGCTCTGGCAAGAGCACGACAATAAAAATTATACTTGGTCTGCTTGAAGCCTCGACGGGCAATTGTGAGATTTATGGAAAGCCAAGCAAATTAGTCGATGCCCGCCGTAGTGTTGGTTTCTTGCCGGAAGCACCTTACTTTTATCGTTATCTGACAGGGCGTGAACTCGTGCGCTACTATGCACGTATTTGTATGGTGGCGCGGGCAGAAATTGATGCAGCGGTTGACTCAGTGATTAAACTCGTAGGTATGACCGAAGCCGCCGACCGCCGGGTTGGCACCTACTCGAAAGGTATGCTCCAACGCATTGGACTCGCACAATCCTTAGTGCATGATCCTCAACTCGTTATACTGGACGAACCCACTGCAGGAGTCGACCCACTTGGTTCGGCAGCAATCGCAGAAATAGTCCGCGAGCTCAAACGCCGTGGGAAAACTATCCTACTTTCTTCTCATTTGCTCGCGCAAATTGAAGGGCTTTGCGACCGCGTAGCGATTCTCCATCGTGGAAAGCTCGTGCGTGAGGGTCTGGTCGACGACTTGGTCCAAGAAAAAGATGCCGAATCGCTCGTTGTGCAAGGACTCAACGACGAGGGTCGCGCGGCGGTTGAAGCTGAGATCAAGGCGCAAGGTGGGCGGCTAGCTCGAGTGGAAAGGCCGAGGCTGAGCTTAGATGCTTATTTTCTGAAGGAAGTTCATCAGCGCGAGATCGAACATGTGACTCAACAGGAAGGGGGTGAAGAATTATGAACATCACCGATTCATTCACACGCATCCGCTTGATCGCAGGCACGACTTTCTTAGAGGCCGTGCGACAGAAGTTCTTCAACTCCCTGTTACTGATCTCAATCGCTCTAGTGGCCAGTTCAACATTTTTTCAGCAGTTCGATTTCGGCACAGGGGAGCTAAAATTTATCACTGATTTCGGTTTTGGAGCGCTCTTCTTCTTTGGTTCGATTCTTTCGATCACAGCGACTACGCAGCTTTTTTTTAATGAGATGGAAAACCGTACCGCGTTAACTATGCTGGCCAAGCCTGTCTATAAGTTGGAGTTCTTAGCGGGGAAGTTCCTAGGTGCGCACTTATTGATGCTCTGCTTCACACTAGTCATCACCCTGGTGCTGAGCGGGATTTTATACTGGCGTGAAATGGTCTTGCTCGAACGCCTCGGTAATGAGCTTACATCGAACGTATCACTGATTCGCTATGGCGATGTTTTCCTCTTTGGTTTTCTGCAATGGATGAAGTTTGGTATAATTGCAGCATTCACACTCTTTGTTGCGAGTTTCTCCAATACGAATCTCTACACAATTGTGGTCTCCTTTTTTATGCTGATTATTTGCCAACTTCAATACATCGTGCGCGACACCTACTCGGGTATGGAAGCTGGATGGGAACGTATTCTTGTCTTGGGACTTGGCCTCATTTTCCCGAATTTCCAGCTATTCAACATTGGCGATCAACTCGTCTTTGATGTGGAAAAAGCGCCTGCGGTGAGCACTGTTCTCCAGATTACAGGCTACGGTGCAGTCTATTCGATAGCCTTTGTTCTACTCGCCCAAGTGAATTTTCGCCGCCGAGAGATTTAGGGGATGTGTATGAGAAGGGTATCATTTGTTGTGGCCGTCACTCGTGAAGCCCATAGGACAGATATTTGATCGTGAAGTTTCTGTTACATCCATTGCTCATACGGTTAAGCCGAATCGTTTCGATTCTGCTCCTACTGGTATTGCTTGGTTTGCTAGCACGCCCGATCGAAGCACCTGCTTGGAAAGCGGTCAAAGCGGGCCAGTCTGAAATGAATCTTGAAGCGTTTGAGGGCGCACTAGGACAAGGCTTGATCATCGGAGTGCTCGGAGGCTTTCGCGCAATTCTTGCGGATTTCCTATGGATACGAACTAATATAATCTGGGAACGTAAAGACCGCGCAAAGCTTGACTCGATGGTTCGACTGGTGACGACGCTTGACCCCAGACCGGACTTTTTCTGGATCAATGGCAGTCGTATGATCGCATACGACGTACCCAATTGGCGGATACGGGAGGAGGGAGGCTATTCAGATGTTTCCGAGGAACGTCAGCAGGCGATTGATCTGGAACAATCTGCGCAAGCCTTTGATCTGATTGATCAAGCGCTCAATTTTCACCCTAACAATGCCAGGCTTTATCTGGAAAAAGCTCAGATTTATCTTAATCGCCTTAAAGACGATGCTAATGCGGCTAAGTGGTTCCTTAAAGCCTCGCAGCAAGAGGATGCGCCTTATTTTGTGGGCCGCATACACGCGGAACTCCTACGCAAACAGGGGCTTGATGCAGAGGCTTACGATTTTCTCAAGAATCTGCATATTGAATTACCGAATACACCCTCAGCCCAAAAAGGTATTATTCTAGAGCGTATTGTAGACTTAGAAAAAACACTAGAAATTCCCCCTCGGGAGCGCTTTATGCCTTCTAAGGAGCCCTTGGTTAAGTAGCTTCCTTTATGATTTATATGGCTGATTTAAACGAACAGAATGATTGTTTCGATTGCGCGGGATCACGCGCCTTACTGGATTTATCTTTTTTGCTTTCAGAAATATGAACCGCCAAGCTAAAGCTCAACACGAGGCTCAGATGCGCCACCGAATCAATGCGGGGCGGGTGGCAGTTCGTGATCAAGTGGCATTTTTCGGACGTCAGTTTGGTGACGTTTCCTCAGAGTGGAAGGAAGACGATACTCGGGTGACTTTTGCCGACTTTGCGATTTCAGAAAAAATCTTTGCTGAATTACGTCAGAACTTCCCACAGGATGATTACTGTAGCGAAGAAGCGAGTCCTCTGGACGAGACGCTAGCATTGGAAGCGCGCTTCGCATGGGTGATCGATCCGATTGATGGAACGAATAATTATGCTCTGGCTTGTTCTTTTTGCGCGATCTCGCTCGCACTCTTATTTGATGGAGTGCCAGTTTATGGATTTATCTACGACCACAGCACAGAGGATTTGCTGGAGGGGGGTGTGGGCTATGGTTTATTTAGAAACCAGAAGAAAATTGATCGTGATGCGACTGTGGTCGATGCGCAGACGATGGTCGGCTTGCACTTTCCGATGTCTTCCATGCAGTTAGAAAAATTGGCGCCTCTCCTGTCTAAATATCGAGTGCGCTGTATCGGTAGTGGCGCGCTGATGGCAGCTTATGTGGCAACGGGTTATTTGACTGGCGTGATCGACTATCGTGTAAAAGTCTGGGACATCGCGGCGGCTTATGCGCTGTGCGCATCGGTTGGCCTGAAATGGGTATTTATTGAAAATTCACCTTTTCCTTTAAAGCAATTTCACCCACAGATGAATTTTTCACCTTATCATGCAGGTGCCGAATCATTTTTCGATGAGATGAGACATCTTTAGATAGTGAGCTTGTTAGCGGCAATGAAGCCGTCGATTTGATAGGGGCATGAGTAAGCTTCTACCTGCAATCTAGCCGCAGGCTAAGAAAAAAATATTCCTAGACCACCCCCATCGTTTTAAGTAGCGACGAGATGTAGGGGATTAATTGCTTCTTGCGACTGACGATACCGGAGAGCTCGTAGATGTTGCTCTGCCCGCGTTGTGGGTAGTTGATCGAGGCCTTTAATTCATCGTTACCCGCAACGACGAGCAGGGAATCATGCGAATTAATATCGGTGACGAGTAGGAAGCTAAAGAATAACTCTTCCTTTACACGGTAGGCTTCCAGGGCTTTTCCGAGCGCGTCTTCGTTTTCCCAGAACTTGTCGAAACCGAGCTCTTCGATCTGCGAGACGGAAAAGCGTAGTTCGCCCTCGTCGTAGATTTTACAATCTGAACTGATGACTTCTTTAGGTTTGCTATTAATGACGACCGATCCCGCAGTAAACATGATGTCTGCGAGTGCTTTCGGCTCAATTCCGGCTATGGGCGAGAGCCAATCGAGCAGCTCACCTTCGAGCGGCGTTGCAGTCGGGCTATTGAGCAGTAAAGTGTCGGAGATGATACCAGCCATCATTATGCCGGCGATATTTGCTTCGGGTGTCAGTTTATGAGTTTTAAATAGATCGGCTACAATCGAGCAGGTCGAGCCGACGGGCCGATTGATAAAGAGAATCGGTTGCTCGGTCGGAATGTTGCCGAGTCGGTGGTGATCAAGAATCTCGGTAATCTGCACTTCGCTGGCACCCTTGACGGCTTGGCCCAGCTCGTTGTGGTCGACCAGTGCGATCCGGGTGCGGCTAGGGCGAAGGATATCGCTCTTGGAGAAGACACCGATTAATTGTTTCTCTTCGTTGACAACGAGATAGAGCGGATCGTTGCTATTGGCTATCCGACGCTTGACCGAGGAGATGTGGTCTTCGGCACTGAAGCAACTGACTTTCGTGTCGAACAGACCATCAATGTGAGTTGCTGTGCGGATAATCCACGAGGTTGTAGCCGAGTCGTAGGGACTAACGATGAGTGAGACATTGCTCTCGCAAGCTCGTTCGACCACTTCTGCATCCACTTCAAGTGCGCCTGTGATGACGAGAAGTCTGACGCCGAGCTCAAGGCAGCGCTCTTGGATGTCCCTGCGGTCGCCGACAACGATGATACTACGATCAGAGGGGAGTCCGTTTTCCTTGTGGTGACCGCCAAAGGAACGAATATCCATCGCTCCGATACGGACGAAGAGCTCTTCGATTTCGTCGACATTTTCCGCATTGAGCACCTTGGCATTGAGAGAGTCGATAATGGATTGCACGCAGGTTTTGACCCGACGCAAGGCGCGTGACTTGTTTGGCTTCGGGATAAAAAATTCGCCGAGTTGGAAGATCGAGACCAAGCCTTCGATCTGTCCAGCTTCGTCAACCACAGGTAGGGCGCGAACATCGTATTGGTCAATTAATTCAAGCGCGCCCGCGCAGGTGTTCTTTTTTGTCACAGTGCGCAACCTACTTTGCATGATATCACCCACGCGTGGGGTCACATCGCCAATGAAGCGGGGTAATGGTGTCTTAAAGCGCTCTAGAATCGCATCAATACGGGCATTGGAGTTGCCGCAACGCGCCGCCACGTATTCAGTTTGCCCGATGGCATGCTTATAAGCTTCGTAGGCCAGTGCGGAACAAATGGCGTCGGCATCGGGGTTTTTGTGGCCAAAAATGTAGATAGGTTCGGGCATAATGAATGTTTAGTTTTGCAATTATCTCTATATTAATTAATTCCGAAATTTCAATGATAAACAAAGAAAACTCCAATTACTTGAAAAATTATAGTATTATTAGGAGAGGTTAGCTGAATTAACTAATTGGCCAAAGAAGAATAATTTATTTGTATTGGCTTAGAGTCATATCGCATCAGGGGATGCACCTGCATAAAGAAAAAGCCAGCTTCCTGCGAAGCTGGCTTTCAATATGCAAAAAAATTAAGATGCTTTATTGGCTGAATGTCGGCGCTTCCATAATGTTTGCTAATTCGTGTACGTCTTGGATGTTAACTGTTTGTCGGCCAGTTGTTGGGTCGACTAGTTGACCATCCTCTTCGCCCAATTCTTGGTAGAAGGATACGTGGCCGTCTAAGTAAGTGATGTGGCCACCTAGGCCCCAGGGCGAATCCTTACCCCATGTGCCAGAGGTTGTGAGCGCACGTGTCCAAAGAAGTGGTGTGGTTGATGTCGGAGCATTACCACTAATGCCAATGGCGAAGTCATATCCGACAGGTACATCAGCGGTCCATTCTTGGGAAGTTTGGAAAGCGTTATCGCTATCACGGTAACCGACAATTGCTGGAAGAAGTGCTGTGTAAGCTGCGACCGCAGGGTCGGAACCTATGATCCAGATTGATGCATCAGTGAGGTCGGACTGCTTTGCCAAGAATTGGGCAACGCCAGCAACATCTGAAAAGCTGACATCGTCGTCGGCGGTCATTTTTGCTTCGGTCAATGTGCGTACGCGGCCGCCTGATGTGGAGTAAGTCGCATAGGATACTGCGATCGAACGCATGTTCGAAGAAGACTTCGATTTATTAGCAACCTCTCGAACCTTACCGACTGCAGGAATGAGGATAGCAGCTAGAATGCCGATAATCGCAATAACAGTGAGGAGTTCAATAAGAGTGAAGCCTGATCGTGGGGTGGTTTTATTTTTCATGTAAAAAAATTTATATTTTAGGGGATTAAGATGTTTCTATGGAAGCTCAATTAATAAGAACTTATAATTATAGGCATTTGTCAGTTCAAGTCCAATCATTTTTTGCGTGATCTCGGATTTCTAATCTCGGATAAAATCAAATTGTAGCTTGCATGAAATAGGGGGCAAAGTAAGTTGCGTGAGTTTTGAGGGGTTGCCTGCTCCAACCATCATTTTAACATGCAAAATACAAACGTAGCTTACGATAGCAAAGTGGAGGGTGAAATTATTGTCACTCAAGCGGATGCTGTCATTAATTGGATTCGTAAACACTCTGTCTGGCCGATGCCTATGGGTCTTGCATGCTGCGCCATCGAACTGATGGCGGTGGGAGCTTCACGCTTTGACATTTCCCGTTTCGGGATGGAAGTGATGCGTTTTTCGCCCCGTCAGGCCGATTGCATGATCGTATCGGGCACCGTGACCTACAAAATGGCTGAAGTCATTCGTCGTATCTATGAGCAGATGGCGGAGCCCAAATGGGTCGTCGCTATGGGTGCATGTGCCAGCACGGGCGGTATGTATCGCTCTTATGCTACTTTACAAGGGGTAGATCGTATCATCCCCGTCGATGTTTATGTCAGTGGTTGCCCTCCTCGTCCGGAGGCATTGCTGGATGCGATGATTAAATTGCAGGACAAGATTGGCCGGGAACGTTCGGTCAAGAACTTGACTGCCCGAAATGCCAAGCCCACGAAAGAGGGCAGCCTCGCCTTGGCTGGAGCAGGAAAGGAAAGCTAAATCATGGTCGAGAGCGAGTTTGCTCAATTGAAAGAGCGTTTTGATTATTTGTCGGCGCGCCAATCTGCCGACCATTCGGCTGTGAATTGTCCCGCGGATAAGCTCGTTGAGTTCTTTACTGTTCTGCGCGACGATTTGGGCTACGACCTATTGGTCGATGTCACTGCGGTGGACTGGGATGCGCAAAGCCCACGTTTCACTGGGATTTACCACCTTCTCTCGACCACCAAGCACGAGTATTTGCGAATCGCTGCGGACTGCGAAAACGACATCAAGCCAAGTCTGCCATCGCTCTGTGGGGTCTTCGCGGCGGCTAATTGGCATGAGCGTGAGACTTATGATCTGATGGGTATACATTACGATGGGCATCCTGATCTGCGCCGCATCTTAATGTGGGACGAATATCCCTACCACCCTTTGCGTAAGGACTTTCCACTTGCTGGAATCGAAGTGCCGCTACCAGCGGACGATGTGGCTGAAGCGACAGGCGTGGCCGTCTTACCTGCGCCCATGATGGGTGGCCCCTTCGTCTCATCTGCCGATGGCCCCATGAGTCAAACAGAGCCAAGCGCTCGGGACGAGAGCTGGACAGAGCAAGAGGAGAAACCAACGGAGTAATTTTTTAGATATGGCGACGACCACAAAAGAAGTTTCGATCGGCGATCTTGGTGCTCGCAGCAGTGCGCATGAGACCGAACTCCAAGGTGAGACCATGGCGCTCAACGTCGGGCCTTCGCACCCGACGACACATGGTGTACTTCGTCTTAAGATGCAACTCGATGGCGATGTCGTCAAAAGCTGTGACCCCGTGCTCGGCTATCTCCATCGTGGAGATGAAAAGATCGCCGAGAACATGACTTACAATCAATTCGTGCCTTACACGGATCGACTGGATTACCTGGCTCCGCTAGCTAACAACGTCGCCTATGCGATGGCCGTTGAAAAACTCGCCAAATTGGAAGTGCCTGAGCGTTGTGAGGCGATCCGTGTGCTCTGCTGTGAACTGGCGCGGGTTTCCTCGCACCTACTTGGCGTCGGCGTTTACGGTATGGATGCGGGCGCTTGGACAGTTTTCATGTATACTTTTACGGAGCGTGAAAAACTCTACACGCTTTTCGAGGAACTGACTGGTGCGCGTTTCACTACAAGTTATACGCGCATCGGTGGTGTCGCGCGTGACATCCCAGACGGCTGGCTCGGCCGAGTGCTTGAGTTCTGCAAGGGCGTTCTGCCTGTGCTTGATCAAGTCGACAAACTGCTGACGCGTAACCGTATCTTTATGGATCGCACTGTCGGTATCGGTGCGATCTCGAAAGAGGACGCCATTGCTTACGGTTTGACGGGGCCTAATCTTCGGGCCTGTGGCATTGATCTCGATCTGCGTAAGGACAAGCCTTACCTTGGTTATGAGAAGTTCGATTTTGAAGTGCCCGTCGGCACCACTGGTGACTGTTACGATCGTTACCTTATGCGTGCTGAAGAGATTCGCCAGAGCGTGAGTATTATCCGACAGTGTATCGATCAATTTCCGGAAGGTAGCTACTATGCTGAGGATGCGAAGAAGATCTTCGCTCCGCAAAAAGCCAAAGTGCTCACCAGTATGGAAGAGTTGATCCAAAACTTCATGATCGTGACTGAGGGACCACAAATTCCCGCTGGAGAGGTCTACTTCGAAGCGGAAAATCCCAAGGGTGCCCTAGGCTTCTTTATTGTATCTAAAGGTGGCGGTGTTCCTTACCGCCTAAAGATTCGAGGTCCGTCTTTCTGTAACCTAAGTATTCTTGATAAACTAATCCCCGGGCACTATCTGACTGACATTACGGTGATCCTTGGTTCGCTCGACTTTGTGATGGGAGAATGTGACAGATAGAAAAAGTTAATGTGCTGAAAATTTGAAACTCTGAAATGATAAGTTTAAAACCAGAAACAATCGAGAAGATCGACAAGCTCGTGCCTCGCTACCCGACCGTTCGAAGTGCCGCACTGCCGCTTTGCCATTTAGTGCAAGAAGATCTCGGTTACCTTTCATGCGAGTCAATTGAATGGATCGCTGAGCGCCTTGAGCTTCAGCCAATCAACATTCAAGAGCTGGTTACTTTCTACCCTATGCTCCGGACCGAGCCTACTGGCGAGTATCATGTTCGCGTTTGCAGGACGCTACCATGCGCCCTGGCGGGGGCTTATCAAACCTGCAGAAGCTTCGAAAAAGAGTTTGACTGTAAAGTCGGCCACACTAGCAAAGATGGCTTAGTCACACTAGGATTTGTCGAGTGTCACGCTGACTGCGGCAAAGGCCCTGTCGTGATGGTGGGCGAAGACGAATATACTGATATCGATCCCAAAAAAGCCGCCGAAATGGCTGCCAAAATGAAGAGTGGTGAGCTCTCCAATGGGCTTTAAAAGACTCACAATTATTAATTTCAAATTTTCCATTATGTCACATCAAGAAACTAGGCTAATTTTCAAACATATCGATGAGGAAGGTTATACTAACGACATCGATTGCTATGTTAAAAACGGCGGCTACGATCAACTCAAGAAGGCCGTTACTATGAAGCCAGAAGATATCTGTGCCGAGGTGCTCACCTCGGGTGTTCGTGGTCGAGGAGGTGCTGGTTTCCCGGCTGGAATGAAGTGGAAGTTCCTCGATCGTAAGTCGGGCAAGCCGATTTACCTAATTTGTAATGCCGATGAGTCCGAACCTGGCACTTTTAAAGACCGCCAGATCATTCACCAAGATCCGCATCAGTTGATCGAGGGCATGATGTGTACTGCTTTTGCCATTCAGGCCAAGCTTGCCTTCATCTACATTCGCGGTGAATTTTTTGAGGGATACAAAATCCTCGAAAGCGCGATAGAAGAAGCCCGCAAAAAGAATTTTCTCGGCGATAACATTCTCGGCTCTGGTTACTCATGCGACATCATCGTGCACCGCGGTGCAGGTGCTTACATTTGTGGCGAAGAAACTGGTCTGATCGAATCACTCGAAGGCTTTCGAGCGAATCCACGTATCAAGCCACCATATTTTCCAGCAGCACTCGGCGCCTATCAATGCCCAACGATTGTGAACAACGTGGAGACGCTATGTGATGTGAAACACATCATTGAAATGGGCGGCGAGGGCTTTGCCAAAATTGGCACACCAGGCAACACTGGCACACGTATCTGGTGCGTATCTGGCCACGTGCAAAAGCCCGGCTATTATGAGTTCGCTTGCGCGGACATCACGCTTGGGCAACTCATCAACGATATATGCGGTGGGCTCAAACCTGGACGTAAGCTCAAGGCCGTCATACCTGGCGGCTCTTCGTCTAAGATCCTTCGCGCTGACGAACGCTTTACTGGAAAACTTAAAGATGGCACTGAATACGACTGGGGAATTGAGGATATCCCGATGGACTTTGATAGTCTAATGGCCGTTGGATCGATGTCCGGATCGGGTGGAGTTATCGTGATGGATGACACCACAGATATGGTCGAAGCACTCGCTAACATTAATTATTTTTACGCTCATGAAAGCTGTGGTCAATGTACTCCATGCCGCGAAGGTGTTCCCTGGATGCGTAAAGTTACCCAGCGCATGCTCGACGGCGAAGCTCGCGAAGAAGATGCAGACTTGCTTAAATCCATAGCTGACCAAATAGCTGGTCGTACGATTTGTGCTTTTGGTGAAGCTGCTTCATGGCCTGTGCAAAGTTTTATCGCCAAGTTCAAAGACGAATTCGTCGAAAAGGCTCAAGAGCAAGCCGCTCGTCGTAAAGAGGGTAAAGAAACCGCCGAGACGACGACACTTATTTAGAGCATGAAGATCGAGAGCATAGTCGAAAACGTTACCATCAATATTGATGGTCAAGATGTCGAAGTTCCCAAAGGGATCAACATCATCGAAGCTGTGAAGATGGTCGGTAAGGGCAAGGAGGTGCCTCACTACTGTTACCATCCGAAGCTCTCAATCGCGGGCAACTGCCGCATGTGCATGGTGGAGATGGGCATGCCAATGCGCGACCGCGCTACGGGGGAAGCGGTATTAGAAGAGGACGGCACGCAAAAAATTGCTTGGATGCCGAAGCCGACGATCGGTTGTGCGACGAATGCATCACAAGGCATGCATATCATAACAGGATCGGAGATGGTTAAGGAGTCGCGCAATGGTGTGACGGAATTTCTTCTGATCAATCACCCGCTCGACTGCCCAATTTGTGACCAAGCAGGGGAGTGCCGCCTGCAAGAATTTTCAGCTGAGCATGGCCGTGGCTACAGTCGTTTCATCGAAGATAAAAATGTTAAGCCTAAGCGTAGCCGCTTAGGTCCAAACGTCACACTGGATGATGAGCGTTGCATTCTTTGCTCACGTTGCGTCCGTTTTAGTAAGGAAGTGGCGAATGACGACGTACTCGGATTTGTCGATCGCGGCACTTATTCGACCTTGACCTGCTTCCCTGGAAAAGAGCTTTCTCACAACTATTCGCTCAACACGGTAGACATCTGTCCTGTTGGCGCTTTGACGAGCACAGATTTTCGCTTCAAAATGCGTGTTTGGTTCCTGAAACGGACACACAGTATTTGCACCGAAAGTAGTGTCGGCGCGAATACCGAGATATGGAGTCGAGAAGGTAAAATTTACCGGATTACACCGCGCCGTAATGATGAGGTGAACGACACATGGATGACCGACACGGGTCGCGCACTCTACAAAGAGATCGAATCTGAAGATCGCCTGATGCATTACAGCATCGAGGGTGTGCACAAAGCTTCCGACGAGGTTGCGGTCGCTGCAACTGAGCTGTTGAAGTCGGGTAAGGTCGCAATAGTCGGTTCCGCACACAGTTCAGTCGAAGAACAGTTTTTCTACAAGGCGATCGCCGAGCGGAGCGGAGCCAAGGTTTCCCTCGTCAGTCATCACGGCGACGGCGACGGACTCTTGCAGTCTGAAGATCGTACACCAAATTTACGTGGAGCACTTGTCACGGGTCTGATCAGCGAGTTGCCATCTGAAAATCTCGAAGTACTCGCACGGGATATTAACTCTGGTGCGGTCAAGACCATTCTTGCCGTGAACGAAGATCTTACAGAGCTGGGCATTAGTAAAGATGTCTTGGCTAAAGCCAAAGTCATTTACGTCGGAAGCCACGCCAACCGGACTAGTGAGGTCGCCAACATTGTATTGCCATCACTCATGGTTTTTGAAAAAGACGGCTCTTTCATCAATCAAAGCTTCCGTATCCAAGGCTTTAAAGCTGCAATACCAGGGCCTCGAGGTGTCCAGTCCGACTTCATGGTGCTCGAAAAGATCGCTGCGGCACTAGCGGGAGAGAAGGCTACAGCGATCACCATCGACTCAGTGTGGGAGCGAATGACGGCGACAATTGATCAGCTTAGTGACTCCCTCCGCTGGCATTCATTGCCAGAAGAGGGTGTTGCCCTCGATGCCACCGCCTTCCTCAATCTAGGCTTCGTCGAAACTAAGAATCTCAAATACGATCCTGTTGCGTTTAAGGAAGCGCACGCTGCCCTCGCAGAGGTCTAGGTAACTGGATAATTCTAATATGGAACTTTTAGACGCATTTCTGCCTTATTTGCTTCCAATTGTCTATGCAGTCGCCATGATATCTGTTTTCATGGGGCTTTGCAGCTATTCTGTCCTCGCCGAGCGTAAAGTATGCAGTTGGATTCAGGGACGTGTCGGTCCTAATCGCACTCGCGTGCCACTTTTGGGCCATATCCCGATTCTTGGAAATCTTCTGACCGGGCTCGGCATCTTCCAACCTGCTGCTGACGGTCTAAAGTTTCTATTTAAAGAGGAAATAGTGCCAGGGCATGTCAATAAATTCTATTATATGCTGGCGCCGGTCCTTGCGCTGGCACCTGCGCTGACTACGATGGTCGTGCTGCCTTTTGGCCGTTACGTCGATGCCGATGGTATCACCCAGCCGCTCGTTCTAGCTAATGTTGACCTCGGCATGTTGATCATTCTCGGCATCTCTTCGCTGGGAGTCTACGGCATCGTTCTTGCAGGCTGGGCATCCAACAGTAAATATCCTTTCCTCGGTGGCATCCGTGCTTCCGCTCAGATGATCTCCTATGAGCTCGCGATGGGCTTGGCGCTTTTGCCTGTCTTTATGTGGGCAGCCACTCCGGGCTCGGATTACGGTATGAGCCTCTTTGGTGCCGTCCAATCGCAACAGACGCTTTGGCTCTTTATCTGGCAGCCACTTTCGGCACTCATCTTTCTCGTGGCGCTCTTTGCAGAAACAAATCGACTGCCCTTTGATATGGCAGAGTCCGAGACCGACCTAGTCGGTGGCTTCCACACCGAATATGGCTGTTTTAAATTCGGTCTATTCTTCGTCGCAGAATACGCTCATGTTATTATGGGTTCAGCGCTCTTCGTATTACTTTTCCTTGGAGGTTGGAACTTTCTACCAGGACTAGCTGACCCGTGGGGCGAAAGTTTAATTGGCACCCTGCTATCGATCGCTTGGTTTACGACCAAGGTTTTCTTCATGATCTTCTTTTTTATCTGGATGCGCTGGACGCTTCCGCGCTTCCGCTATGACCAGGTCATGTCGCTCGGTTGGAAGATTCTACTTCCACTCGCAGTTGGTAATCTGGTGTTTAACACCATCATCATCGCTCTCTACGACACATTCACCCGCTAATTATTATGGCTAAGACTAAAGTTCTCGAGCGTAAGCCTCTGACCCCCATGGAAAAGACTTTCCTCCCGCAGATTGTTTCGGGTCTGAAAACAACTTTCGGCACAATGATGCAAAAGGACGTGACCCTACAGTATCCAGAAGAGCGTCCAAACATACCCGATAATTATCGTGGCGTGCCTACCTTGGTCAAAGACCCCAACGGACGCGAAAAATGTGTTTCCTGCCAACTTTGCGAGTTTGTTTGCCCGCCCAAAGCGATTCGCATGACACCTGGCGGGATTGACGCTGAAGCTGATCCAGAACGCGCTCATGTCGAAAAAGCTCCAAAGGAATTCGACATTAATATGCTCCGCTGCATCTACTGCGGCCTCTGCCAAGAGGTCTGCCCCGAAGAGGCGATCTTTCTGCAGGATGTTTTCTCACTCTCTGGTTACAGTCGTGAGGAGATGATCAACAACAAAGAAAAACTCTACGAACTTGGCGGCACGCTTCCCGACCAACACAGCAAGTGGGACAAAAAGAAAGCCGCTGAGCAATCGGGCAACGCGCATTAATTTTTATTCCATGACCGACACCCTCTTTTACGTATTTGCAGCGATTACGCTGATCTCGGCGCTCCTCATGGTGGTGAGTCCGAATGCCGTGAACGGTGCCATTTGCATGATCATCTGTTTTGTGACAACGGCAGCGCTCTTTGTCTTACTTGAGGCTTACTTCCTCGCAGTCATTCAAGTCTTAGTTTATGCGGGCGCGGTTATGGTGCTTTTTCTTTTCATCATCATGTTGCTCGATGTGAACAAAGATACCAGCGACCTTTTGAAAGATAAGATGACCCTAGGCGCATCTATTACCGGTTTCACTCTCTTAGTGATCCTGACCCTTTCTGTTTTTGCGGGAGGTCAGCATTTACCTGAAACTGCCTTACTTCCTGTCATGGAAAACCCAACAGGTGAGGGCGTTGGCATCCCATTCACTACCTCGGCTAAATCTTTCGGTTACAGTCTATTCACCAAATACATGTTACCTTTCCAAGTAACTGGCTTTCTCCTGCTCGCAGCCATGATCGGTGTCATCGTAGTTTCGAAAAAACACTCTGAAAATTCCTAATCCTCTATGACTGTCGGTTTAAACGCTTTTATCCTTGTCGCTGGTTTGCTTTTCGCGATCGGCATGTTTGGGGTGATTCTTCGCAAGAATACGTTGGTTATTTATATGTCCCTTGAGCTCATGCTCAATGGGGTGATTCTCGCACTCGTCGCATTTTCCCGTTATAACGGCACGATGGATGGCAATCTCTTTGTCTTTTTCATAATTACCGTGGCGGCTGCCGAAGTGGCCCTCGGCCTTGCTATCATTGTCGCGCTCTTCCGACTGCGACAGTCCGTGATGGTCGATCAACTCACCTCCTTGAGTCGCTAGAAATATGACTCCCACTCAGTCACTTCTAGTCGTAATCTTTGCGCCCTTACTCTCTGCAGTAATAATCGCCTTTTTCTGCCGCCAACGTCACGGCCTTGCCGCGGCGATTTCCGTCGCCGCCGCAGGTGCGATCTTTGTCTTCAGCCTCTTAGCTATCATGACTGTGGGTACGGATGAGGTTCACGCCAGTTCTGCTTGGCTACATTTTGGTGACTTTGAGGTCAACAAAGGCTTCTTGTTCGATGACGTCGCCAAGACAATGCTCATCATGGTGGCCTTTGTAGGTTTCTTGATCCATGTCTTTAGTCTTGGCTACATGGCAGACGATCCTGCGCGAGGACGTTATTTTGGGGGTCTTTCGATTTTCATGTTTTCCATGCTTGGCATCGTATTGGCAGATAATTTGATCATGATTTTTGTCTTTTGGGAGCTGGTTGGCTTTAGTTCCTACATGCTGATCGGTCACTACTTGAATAGCGATGAGGCTGCGGCTGCATCGAAGAAGGCATTTATCGTCAACCGTATCGGCGATCTTGGTTTCCTCGTCGGTATTGTCTATGCCTACTGGCATTTCGGCACCACAAATCTGAGTGAAATGGGTGTCTACGTTGCGGGTAATCCTGATTTGGTCAAAGTCTCTATTGCTGCGCTTCTTATGTGCGGTTTCATCGGTAAGTCCGCGCAGTTCCCTTTGCATGTTTGGTTGCCGGATGCGATGGCGGGTCCCACGCCAGTCTCCGCTCTGATTCACGCTGCGACCATGGTCGCAGCAGGTGTTTACTTCCTTATCCGGATTGATTTCCTCTTTCCGCAGGAAGTGCTGACCCTAATTACATGGTTGGGTGCCTCTGTTGCAGTTTACGCAGGTTTCTGCGCCTACGGGCAGAATGATATCAAGAAAATCCTCGCCTATTCAACGCTGTCGCAGCTCGGCTACATGTCGGCGGCATTCGGTCTAGGCTTCCCAGGCGTGGCGCTCTTCCACTTGATTACCCATGCCTTCTTTAAAGCGCTCCTCTTCCTCGGTGCGGGTTCCGTTATTCACGGCTGCCACCATGAGCAGAATATTTTCAAGATGGGTGGCCTTTTCAAGAAGATGCCCATTACGGCGATCACTTTTTTGATCGGCACATTAGCGCTCTGTGGTGTTTACGGACTGTCCGGGTTCTTCTCCAAGGACGCTATCTTGATTGCGGGTGGTCTAGGCCATACGCCAATATTCTATTTGCTCACATTGGGTGCCTTCATGACGGCTGGCTACATGGGCAGGCTATTCTGGATCGCCTTTCTTGGTCAGCCCAATTCTGATTGTGCATCGCACGCTAAAGAGAGTCCACCTACTATGCTGGTGCCTCTCATCCTGCTGGCAGTGCTTTCTATCGCTGGTGGTTGGATGGGCTATTGGCCTGATTTTCTCGGTGGGCTAATCAAGGATAACCTCGATCACCTGCACCATATGGATAATTACGATGCCATGCACAAGAAGGTTCTGCTATTCGGTTCTGCCGCATGGATCGTTGGTCTATTAGTTTCCTTCTTCTTCTATGGTGCGGGTGCTAAGGAAGATCGCCTCGAAAAGAGGGCGGCTCCTATTTACGGTTTTCTACGTTCACGCCTTTGGTTCGATGAAGCATATGACTTCTATGTTGATAAGGTCCAGCAACGCTTTGCGCTCTTACTCAACTTCATTGACGTCTTTGTGATCAAAGGTGTCCTCGTTCGAGGAAGCGCGGGTATCGTCGGCCTTGTAGGGATGTGTTCACGCTCGCTTCACGATGGCAATCTTCATAGCTACGTTTATTGGTTTCTCGCAGGTCTCATCCTACTCTGGGCGGTCGCTTCAGGACTTTTATAGTATAAAATTTAGTTTGTAATGGGTAACCTAGAAGCAAGTCCACTCTTTCTCCTCGTATCGATCCTTGCGCCGATTCTCGCGGGCCTTGTGCTTCTCTGCGGTTCACGTTTTAGCGTGAACTCGATGCGTGCTCTGAGCGTCTTTGGTTTCGGTTTACCATTGATGATCGGTATCATGCTTTACGGTCTCTTTGACCCGTCACTGGCAGGTGAGTATAACTTCGAGCTACGTTTGCCGACGGGGCTGGAAAGCATCGGGATCTACTTACACCTAGGTTTGAACGGTATTTCGATGCCGCTCTTTCTACTTGCAGGTATGGTCGGTCTTGCGGCGGGGCTTTACGCCATGAATTCTAAAGCTGAGCGACTGCATCTCTACCTTGCACTGCTCCTTTTTATGCTTGGCGGCCTCATGGGCACCTTTGCTTCGATCGATGTTTTCTTCTTTTACTTCTTCCACGAGTTCGCTCTCATCCCGACTTTCTTGATGATCGGCATTTGGGGGGGCGCGGGTCGTCGTGTTGCGGCCATCGAGATGACGATTTATCTCACGCTCGGTGCGTTGCTTTCACTACTTGGACTGATCGCGCTCTATGTGCAAAGTGGAGTGGATTCATTCTCTTTATTGGAGCTTCGTAATTACCTATCCTCTCAAGCACTTACTGAAACGGTGCAGAATAATATCTTTGCGCTACTGCTCTTTGGTTTTGGCATCTTGGTTTCGCTTTTTCCATTCCACAGCTGGGCACCCAAGGGCTACTCTGTCGCACCGACGGGTGCAGCCATGCTCCATGCTGGAGTGTTGAAAAAGTTTGGTCTTTACGGCCTCTTACAAATTGCTGCGCCTTTGCTCCCTTTAGGTGCCGAACATTGGTTCCCTTGGATCGTTTGGCTGGCGCTGGGTAACATCATTCTCATCGGGCTCGTCACAATGGCACAAAAGGACCTTAAGATGATGCTCGGTTACAGCTCGGTCATGCACATGGGATACGCCTTCCTCGGGATTGCTTGTTTTTCTGTAGTCGGAGTGGGTGGGGCGCTTCTTATGATGGTGGCGCATGGATTGTCCGTGGCGCTGCTCTTCATGCTATCGACCTGCGTTTACCATCGCAGCCTGACGTTTGATCTTTCCTCGATGGGCGGCCTCGCGACTAAGGCTCCCGTTCTTGCGGGCTTCTTCGTGGCCGCCACGATGGCTAGTATTGGTTTACCCGGTTTCGGTAATTTCTGGGGTGAGTTCACCATCTTTGTGGCGCTCGCTGAAACGGATATGACCAAGTGGATCGTGGCACCTGCTGCCATCGGTATCGTTATCTCCGCGATCTACGGCTTGCGTGCTGTTTCCAATATTTTCTTTGGCCAAGCTAAAGAGTCTTTCAAAGAACGCTTAGAAAGTGGTCAGATCACCGATCTGCAGCCCTTCGAGAAATTACCGGCATGCCTCTTAATTGGCGGCCTCTTGCTGACGGGTATCTTTCCCCGCATAATTTCAGATGATGCCAACCGCGAATTGGCGGTGCTTTACCCGCATGAGCAAAGTAATCTAACTGTCACCGAATCGGTAATCTCGCCCGCCGAGGCTGACGCTCCCAAGGAGGTGGCACACTGATGAACGAACTTCTCATCGAATTTCTTGGTGGTTTCACCAAGACCAATCAATGGTCAACTATCCTTCCCGAGATCATGCTCGGTGTGCTTGCGCTCGCACTGCTCGGGGCAGAGATGGCCTTGCCTAAAAATAAACAGACGCTCATTCCTCGTCTTGCGATTTGGGGGCAAGTCATTGTCTTGCTCTTCGTCATCGCATGCATCGGTTGGTGCAATGTCGGAGAGAGCGAGTATTTTAGCGGTCTGATTATTCAGAACGACATGACACAGATCATGCGTGCTTTCTTCCTAGTGAGTTCGATCGTGGTCTGCTACTTCGGTCAGATTTACTTGAGTAAGCAGTCCCTTCCTAAGACTGAGTTTTATGCTTTAGTCCTGATCATTGCTGCGGCCATGATGCTGCTCGTACAGAGCGCCAACTTTGTCATGCTTTTCGTCGCCTTGGAAACGGTGACCGTTGCCTTCTACGTGCTCGTTGCCTATTCCCGCTCCAGTCAATTCTCACTTGAAAGTGGGCTTAAGTATCTAATTCTCGGTGCGCTTAGCTCTGGTATTCTACTCTTTGGTATCGTCCTTCTTTACGGTATCGCAGGCAGCCCAGAGCTGATGGGCTCAAGTCGCGACTCGCTCAACTACAACGAACTGGCTAACTTCATTACCCTGAACACCAACAATCCGATCGGTGTGGATAATATGATCGTGAAGATCGGTGCCCTACTCGTCGTCGCCGGTATCTGTTTCAAAATTGGTGCGGTGCCCTTCCAGATTTGGGTGCCCGATGTCTATCAAGGCGCACCGACACCCGTTACTGCCTACCTCGCTGTTGCTTCCAAAGCGGCTGGGTTTATTGTATTAATTCAGCTTTTGCACGGCCCCTTCATTAGCTTGAAAGAATTTCTTGTGCCCGTGCTGTCTGTCATCGCGGTGGCTACGATTTTGTTCGGTAATGTCGCTGCGGTGACGCAGCGCAACGTCAAACGCCTTATGGGGCTCTCAGGAATCGCGCACGCGGGCTACTTGCTTGTAGGGGTGATTGCTTCACTTTACGTCCCATGGGCGGTCTACGCAGTGATCTTTTACCTCGTTACCTATCTACTGGCCTCATTCGCCGTCTTCGGTGTGATGTCGCTCGCAGCGGATGCCGACGATGCTAACCAAGAGCTTGATCACTACGAAAATTTTGCCCGCAAGCGTCCTTTCCTTGGTGGCATCTTGGTTTGTGGCCTCGGTTCCCTGGCGGGGATCCCTCCACTTGGTGGATTCATAGGTAAACTCTTCCTTTTTGTCGCCGCCTTCCAGGCTGGTCTCTACGGACTCTTGGGCATCTCGGTGCTTGGTGTGGTCATTTCAATCTACTATTACTTTGCTTGGATCCGCGAATGCTACTTTTCTGCACCCTCAAGCGCAGTGGTGGAAGACGCTTCTGGCGGCACGACACTAGGAGATCGTATTTTACTTGGTGCTCTGATTGTCGCTACCGTCGTGATCGGTCTCTTGCCCGCTGCGCTACCGATTATTCGATAGCTATTTTACAGAGGTCGGGGATACGTAATCAGTAGTTCGAGCGCGTTGACAGATGAACCCTGTATGTTTGGTATCTACCCTCATTGATCTGACTTCATGAAATGCGCTACCTACTAATCGATGCTTATAATGTAATCTGTGCGACGGATTCACTGCGTGAGATCATGCAGGGTAAGCTCGACACCGCACGCGATCAATTGGCCGAGATTGTTCGTAGCATTCATGATGCCGAGGCAGTGCATGTCGCCCTTGTGCTCGATAGCCGCAACGACAAACTAGAGGTGGAGCATCCCTACAAAGTAAAGACTTTCGAATACCTCTACGCACCCGCCGCCTTGACTGCCGATGGAGTGATTGAGCGCATGGTCGCACGTGTCAATAATCCCAACGACACGAGCGTAGTCAGCAATGACCGTATGGTTAGAGAGTCGGTCCGTGCCAACGGTGCCATCGCCCTGCGCCCCGAAGAACTTTTCGAATGGGCGAGGGGATGCGAATTACGGCTAAGTCAAGATACCCGCCGAAGAAATGCCGCGAATGCCAAGGATTTTAGAAACGGACTGGATTTGTAGCGAGTAAGTTCGAGGCTGGCAGGAGAGTGATGAGAGGATAGAAAATAGAGTCTAAAAGAGCAGGGCACAGATAAGTTGCGGATATTTCAATGTTTCCAGATGGAGTTGATCTGATTCAGTTCAAGGCTGAGCAACTTCACACTCCCTCCCCTTGTACTAAGGTTCAAACTGTCGTCTTTCGGATTGAAGGCAACATGATGGCTGAGAGAGAATACGCCCTCTTCGGAGAAGATTTCGATCGATGACCAATCGACAAGCATTCGTATTTTAAGAATCTGGTTCGAGTCGGGTCGTAACGCAGGGGGATTCTTACTACCAAATTTATTTTTCTGAACACCCTGATACATTAGTTTCTGATCAGTGATGTTGTATCGATACTTTAAACGGGCGATTTCGAAAACAATTTCATCTGCCGTAGCACCCTCCAAATCAAAGCTAACGGTCATATCGAAGGCTTTTGACCGAACCTCTTTAAGGATGTTTTCGTGGTTTAGATTCTGGTTGGTGATGCGGACCGTGCTGCCAGTGTAGAGTTTTTTAATGGTGGCGATCGGAGTGCGAGTGACCCGCATCATACCGTCGCGGGTTACCAGTCCAAGTTCGACAGGAAAGGTCGCGTTTCGCTCCCATGGTTTCTCGTCAATTCCACCGTTCCATTCGTCCATCCAGGCTAGTTGGATGTATTTTTTTTCAGGCAGTGTCTTGGGAAAAAATGTCTGACCGGCATAAAAATCAGGACCAAGATCCATAAACAGGTCCTTTTTGGACTTATTCTCATCGAAAAAATGCGTTCCATCAAAATGCCCCACAAGGTATTTACCGGTGGCATCGTAGAGAACCCACTTCATCTTTTCGGGATCGCCATCAAGTGGGAGTTCGACCAGGTCTGGGCATTCAAAGCCAAACCGAAGGTTGCTCAGCTTTTTCCAAGTGATCAGATCCTTCGACCCGTAAAAAGTTGTCCCTTTTTCATAGATGGCTAAGACCCATTTTTTTGTTGCTTCATGCCAAATGACACAGGGGTCTCTTGGGGTGTCGCCTGTAGTGGGATGGGCAACGGGGTTTTTTTCGTAATTATGCCACGTCTGCCCGTGGTCGTTGCTCCAGGCAATACACGTTCCCACTTTGGTGCCCGTATAAAAGGTAATGAGGGCGGGTCTCGGTGAACCTGTAATTTTTGCGGCAACCGGTCCGTTGACCACGATCCCACTTCCCGAATAAATCTGCTCTCCTGAGACATTTTGTTTTGCGCCAGCTTCGCGTGCATGGCTACTCCTTCCAATGAGGGCAAGTCCATGATCATTCCAGTGGAGGAGGTCTGTGCTGCTGGTATAGCCTGCGTCCCTTTTGTTTGTTCCCCATTGGTAGGTCATGTGGTAGATGCCGTCGACATACCAGAGGGCGTTGATGTCGTTCATCCACCCATTTTGAGGCGAGAAGTGAAACTGTGGGCGATAGCTTTCCTGGTAGTCGGTGGCGTGATAGTGTCCGGAAAATGGCGAAGCACTATCGATTTCGGGCGTAACAAAGCCCCATCCACTGGGAATCATAGCTGCCCAAATCAGTGGTAAATATAACAGACTCTTCATGGTGAATTTCCTCTATTTACTCAATGATGAGGATAGGCAAGCGCCTAAAGAGCTAGACCTCGTATTCGAGCAGTGGCTTGGGGTCGATTACCTTCCTGTTGGGGAGACGCTCCCTGAGTTGAGTCTGAAACCAATCGCGTGCGTCTTGATCACCGTGGGTTAAGATGATGGCACGGGCTTCGGTTTGTTCGGCATATTCGAGTAGTTCGCCGCGGTCGGCATGACCGCTGAGGTCGAACTGATCGATGCTGGCACGGACTGGGGCATTGTAGTCGAGCGCATCGAAAAAGAAGGTCGTTTCTTCGTCGTGAGATCCCAGCAGCTGCCCTCCTGGTGTGTCGGGGTCGCAGTAGCCAACGAAGCAGAGGCCGTTGTTTGAATGGGGCAGGAGCGAGGCGGCGATCTTATAAGAGGGTGTGTGCTCAACCATCATACCACTACTTACGAGGTAAATGCCCTTGCGCGGGAGATCACGTCCTGGGCGCATATTGAGGTCGACGGAGCGGACATTCATCTTTTCCAGCATTCTAATATCAAAATCGATTAAGTTAGTTTGCTTGCGAATTTTATCGAAGTGCTCGCAGACCGCCATGCCGAGCCCTGCGGCGTGAATGGGTGACTTTGGCAAGCGGCCATCGTTGCGTGCTTCGTAAATTATTTTAAAGAGCTCCTGCATGCGTCCGAGCGCAAATACAGGTATTAAGCAGCTGCCGCCGCGCTCTAGGATCGCAGCAATTTGTTCGATTAGTTGATCGACTTCGGAGGCACGGGTCTTGCCCGGCTCGCGACCTTTGGCACCTCGGGTCGTTTCGAGGATGAGGGTGTCCAATGGACCCGAAGGCAGTTGAGCAGTTGGGAGGGTGCGTTGAGCGTCGAAGAGGACGTCGCCAGAGAAGACGATGCGTCGATGCTTGTAGATGAATTCGACGGCAGCAGCGCCCGCTACGTGTCCTGCGGGGTGGAGGATCACTTCGATCTGGTCGCTGCCCTTGGTGTAGATTTCACTGCGCCCGAAGCGCTGAATGGTCAGCTGCTTGCTAAATTGAACGACATCGCGGTGGAGAAAGAGTGGATACTCGGCGATGCCATGCTCCTCTCGCTGACGCTTCATTACGTTGATCGAGTTGCGCAGCATGCGTGGCGCAAGGGTGACATTAGGCGCGGTGGTGATGACGGGCGTCTTTGGATATTGCGCCGTCACGATGGGCATGGAACCGAGGTGATCGAGGTGGCAGTGAGTCAGCACGATTAGGTCGAGGTCTATATTTTCAATGGGCTCGAAGTCAGGCAGAGCATCATAGCCAAGTTTCTTTGGATTGAGCCCAGAATCGATCAATAGATTGAAGCTACCGATCTGTACGAACATAGAGTTCGCACCGATTTCGCCGTGGCGGTTGAGGTCGATTAGCTTCATATTGAGTTCTTGAGCGTGATTTTCATTTCAAATCTTATAATGTGGAATGGTTCGTAGGTTCTGCCTTATTGTGGTCTACGAAAAGCACTAAATGACACCAAAACATGCTGTTATTAAGTTTAGAGGCTTGTGGATTTTATCAATTGCTCACCTTGGGTGCGATTACCTACAATACCGCAGCTCCGAATGACAAAACTCAACACAGCGACTCGCATTACTTGGATTGGTTTATTTCTCAATCTGCTCTTAGGCTGTGTTAAAGTCGCGGGGGGTTGGTCCTTGCAATCTAAGGCGCTCTTGGCGGACGGGGCTCATAGCTTACTGGATTTATTGACCGATATTGCCGTACTTGTCGGGCTATCTTTGGCGAGTAAACCGGAGGATGTAAACCACCTTTATGGCCACCACAAGTTTGCCAGTTTCGCCAAGCTCTTTGTTGGAGGCATGTTGTTGCTCTTTTCGGTCGGCTTGGTCGTGTCTGCTTTGTTTGACTTCCGGTCGGGGCTGAGTGCCCCTAAGGCGGGGGCTGCAGTGGTGCTTGCCTTGATTTCGCTGATACTTAAAGAGGCCCTTTTTTGGTGGACGCGCGGGGTGGCGAAACGTTTGAAATCAGATCTATTGATGGCTAATGCCTGGCACCACCGAATGGACAGCCTGTCCTCCTTGGGCGTGGCGCTTGCATTGATCGGGGTTTGGCTGGGCGGTAAGAGTTGGGCCTTTCTCGACGATGCAGTCACGCTAATTCTAGGCGGCTATTTAATTTTTGAGGCGACTAAGATTTTTCTGCGTGCCTGCTCGGATTTACTTGATGCTGCGCCTGAGCGAGCGATTATTGAGGATCTCCGTGAGCATATTTTGCCGACTCCTGGAGCGCTTGCCTATCATGATTTTCGAGTGCGTCGGGTAGGGGATCTTTATGAGGTAGATTTGCACTTGCAGGTCGATCCCGAGATTCCAGTGGAGGCCGGACATGCCATCGCGAGAGCAGTGAAGCGAAGGATGTGTGAAAAACATCCTGAGGTTTCCAAAGTGCTTGTGCATGTGGAACCAGCTAACAAAGAGCATATTATGAATCGAGGGCTTTCTGGGTCTGGTGATTCTGATCTTAAAATATCCAATCATTGAGAAATATAGCTTGTCTGCTCTAGGCTTACAGAATTGAAACGTAGTGCATGACGACCTCTCCATTAGTCTCTTAAAGCGACTGTCTTTTTCCCTCTATGAGCGATTTTTTGAAGCACGAATGCGGTATCGCGATGATCCGCCTTTTGAAGCCTTTATCCTACTTCCAAGAAAAATATGATACGCCATTGTATGGCTTCAATCAGCTGTTTTTACTGATGGAAAAGCAGCATAACCGCGGGCAAGACGGTGCTGGAATTGGCTGCGTTAAGCTCCGTGTGGCACCAGGTGCACCCTACATGGCACGCGAGCGCACGATCAAGGGCAACTCGCTTTCGCGTATCTTTAAAGGCCAACTCAAGGCCTACCAAGAAATGGTTGATCAGGGCATCATTCATCCCGAATTTCCAGAAACGGTGAAAGATAATTTTAGATTCGGTGGCGAAATTTTACTTGGGCATCTTCGCTATGGCACCTCAGGCGTTTATTCCTCGACTAGCTGTCACCCTTACGTGCGTCAGTCAAATTGGCCTACTAAAAACCTAATGTTGGCGGGTAATTTTAACATTACTAATGAGAAAGATCTTAACAACGACCTCATTAACCGTGGCCAACATCCAATCTTTGGTACGGACACGCAGGCGGTACTTGAAGAGATCGGCTTTCATCTAGACGAGGCTCACGATGCGATCTACCATAAGATGCGCGACCAAAATGTGGAGGGCAAGAGGATCCCGAGTATCATTAGCAAAGAATTAGATCCTGTGCGTATCTTGCAAAATGCCGCGGCCAATTGGGATGGTGGCTTTGCCATTGCTGGGCTGATTGGTAATGGGGACACTTTTGTTATGCGTGACCCGCAAGGAATCCGACCATGCTATTACTTTCAAAACGACGAGGTAATCGCATTCGCTTCCGAGCGCGTCGCACTGATGACGATCTTTGATCAGCCGATCGAAAATGTCTGCGATGTCGAACCTGGTTCAGCTATGGTTGTGAAGAGCGATGGTAAAATCTACTCTGAACGGTATACTGAATCGAAGCCGATCACGCCCTGTTCCTTCGAGCGAATTTATTTCTCACGAGGTAACGATGCTGAGATCTACGCTGAGCGCAAGGCGCTGGGTGGTGCACTGCTTGAGCAAGTGGTCAAAGCGATTGATAACAACTTCGCCGATAGCGTCTTCAGCTTCGTGCCCAACACAGCAGAAGTTGCTTATTACGGTTTGCTTGATTCCGTGCGACTTCACCGACGCCAAGAAGTGAGCGAACGCCTGCTCGAAGCCAATAAGGCTGGCACGCTGGATAAAGAATTGATCGACGAACTAATCATGGGCAATTGGCCGCGCGGTGAAAAGATTGCCCACAAGGACATCAAATTGCGTACCTTTATTTCGCAAGAAGAAGGACGAGCTAAACTCGTCTCGCACGTCTACGATATCACCTACGGTGTCGTCAAAGAGAAGGACTGTTTAGTC